>JAYVQZ010000224.1:0-7987 GCA_043776735.1 Deltaproteobacteria bacterium
GCCTACGACGAGGAGTTAAAAAGACTGCGTGAAGAAAACGGGGAGCCCGACACTTCGCCCACAACGCGCGGAACCCAGCCGCCGCTTAGGGCCCCCAAAAACATGGGAAGCTCCGCCAAGGAAAGTTTTGAAGACCCTGCCGCCCGGGCCAATTTCCAGCAACTTCCAGGATATGAGGCTTATACGGGAGGAACCTGGAAGGAGATTCGTGAACGCCGCGGCTTTTCCGTCGATGAGGTCTCTCGCATCACCAAAATTCCCTCGCGAGCGGTAAACGCTATTGAGGCCGAAGATCTAAAAGCCCTTCCTGCCCGAGTTTATTTGCAGGGTTTTTTGCGCAACCTGGCCTCCGTCTATCGTATTGATTCCAAAGAGGCCCTCCCCTCCTACCTCAAACGCATTGACGAGCTGACCAAAGCACAGCCAAGCTAGCCGGCTGTGGAAAACTCTTCTGATTTTGAATACCTCGTAGAATCGGGCGAACACCGCCTGGATCAATTTTTAGCCCGCCAGTCCGGTCGCAGCCGTTCGTTTATTAAGGAACAGCTTGAACTAGGCAGAATTTCGGTCAACGGAGCCGTTGCTTCCAAACCAAGCCAACCCCTTCGCCCGAACGATAAAGTCACCGGAAGCTGGACGGTTGCCGTGCAAACGCCGTTAGTTGCCATCGCCTATGACCTGGAAATCCTCTTTGAGGACTCTGACATTCTCATCATTAATAAACCGCAAGGGGTGGTGACCCATCCGGGGGCCGGACGTTCGGGACCAACGTTAGTGAATTATTTAATGCACCATCTGATGAACCATTCCGCCTTTAGTGAATTTAAAGACACGGATAGGCCAGGGATTGTTCACCGTTTGGACCGCGGAACCTCTGGGGTCATCTGCGTCGCCAAAAACCGCCCCGCCCTGGAAAAGATCAGCCACCAGTTTAAAGAGCGACAGGTGAATAAACAGTACGAAGCCATTGTATGGGGGAAGATGGGGCCACAAGGGCGAATCAAGAGCGTCATAGGCCGAGATAACCACGATCGCAAAAAGATTAGCACCACTACAAACCGAGGCCGAGAGGCTATAACGGAATGGAAAACTGAGAAGGTTTTCTCCCATTTTTCGTTGGTTCGGCTGTTTCCAAAAACGGGACGCACGCACCAACTGCGGGTCCATCTGTCGGAGGCCAAATTTCCTATAGTGGGAGATGGCACGTACGGGGGGCAGAGGCATCTCAAAAAACTGTCCCTACCACAACCACTGACCACCGCTCTAGGAGCCCTTAAAGAGACTTTTCTCCACGCGGCTTACCTCAGTTTTTTACATCCTACGACCGGCGAAACGGTAGCTTTTCAAGCACCCAGGCCTCAGGCTTTTGACGAATTCGTAAAACTCGTCGAAACTCTGGATCCATGACATACACTCACGGTCCCATTCAGTGGGGCTTCTCCTTTGAAAAAAAAGGCGTCACCCAACCCCTCTTCTCCCAAGTCCATGGAAATGACCTTGTCGAAGTCAATGATCCGCAGAAAATGCGCTTGAAACCAAGCCGTGCCGACGGTGGTTTTACCTATTTAAAAAAGATTGAACTGAGTGTTTTTACGGCGGACTGCTTCCCTCTTCTGTTTTTTTCTGACGACCCTAACGGCCCCATCGCGGCAGTCCACTGCGGCTGGCGTGGCGCTTTATCGGGGATCGCCAGGACTACAGCGGCTAGGCTTGGTTTTGTGGGCGGTGACTATCATTTGGTGATTGGACCGGGCATCCTTTCCTGCTGCTTTGAAGTGCAAGAAGACTTCATTCAGGCGTTTCACTTAAGAGGAAGGCCGATCGACAAGTTTTTGGAACGCGGAGATCAAACGGTCTGCCACCTCGACCGTTTCATCCTTGAAGAGGATCTAAAAGACCTCCCTCCAAAAAAGATACATGCGGAGATGAAAAAATGTACGGTCTGCTCTAAACCAGAGATGCCGTCCTACCGACGCAATAAAGGGACCGATCCCCGGATTCGAACGTGGATTCGGGTCAACCAATAGGAAGCCGTAATTTTAAATAACTCCATCTCTCTTCCAGCGAAGCTGAAGGGCGTCCTCTTTGCCGCCATAGTATTTTTTACGGGTTCCCATCACTTTAAATCCCAATCCTTCGTAAAGGGCTTGGGCGGCCACATTGGAAACTCGAACCTCCAAAAAGGCCCGTTCAATGCGCTGGTCAGTCATTACTTGCTGCAGCAGCTTTCGTCCAAGCCCCTGCCTTCGGGCATCGGACCGGGTGGCCAAAGAGACGATATCCAAATCTCCCTGAACCAAAAGTGCTAGGAAATAACAAAGTAGGCCTTTCTGGGGATGAAAAAGGCCCATAGCCACTCGGTGAGGATGGGTCAAAAAATAGTGGAAGTCTTTGGCTGACCACGCCTCTTCAAAAGAGTCTTTTGTAATGGCCAAGACCGCTTCGACGTCTTTGATTTGAAGAAGGGAAATTTCCGACATGAGTTCCCTTATTGGGCGAGCAGGCTAACGGCGGTATATTTTTCCTGTAGCGACTGAAGCCAATTCTCCAGCCCCTTTTGCATCCTCTCCTGGCGCAGTAGACGGGAGACACTCTGTCGCATTGTCTCTTTGTCCCCTTCTAAGGGGGGGGCGGAAGGAGTGGCGCGCGTTTGTCCGAGATACTGTGTTATCTCCTCTTCTGTAATCAAGGGAGTGAGGGTCTCCATCTTTTTTTCCAGAAATTTGTCCACAGTAAGGGAACGAAAAAGCGTTTCCGTAACCTGCCCTTCGTTCTTTCCGTAAAACTTCAGAAATTCATTCCATGCGGATTTCGTCTTAGCTTTCTGCAAACTCACAAGATCTTCGGCGTCACTGCGCTTGGGACCCACAAACTCTAAAGTCTTAATCTCCGAAAGGCACATATCCTCCAACCTGAGTCGTTTGGTATATCGCCTAAGATCTTCATTGGATAAAGCCAAAAAGGGGTCTAACCACTTTTTTTCTCGTAAGCGGTGAACTACCGAAAAGTAATTCACCTCACGAACGGTAATGACATGGCTACCCACACGGGCCGCAGATCCGGTTAGTACCACCGAGGCGTGCGCAAAAAACAGAAGATACTGAATGGCGATAGAGAGCATCACCACCAATATTAGCCCAGATTGGCCATGACTTCGATTTCGATAGCGACGTCTTTGGGAAGTTTCGCTACTTGCACCGTAGATCGGGCAGGATAAGGCGGTTTGAAGCGCTGCCCGTAAATCTCATTTACCGTGGCAAAATCGCCAAGATTGGTAAGAAAGATAGTCGTTTTTACAACGTTCGAAAAGTTTAGTCCCTGCGCAGCAAGCACGGCTTCGATGTTTTTAAGGACCCTTTCCGTCTGCTCGCTAATACCGCCGGCAACGACGCTACCTGTCGCAGGATCAAGGGGGATTTGGCCGCTTAAAAAAAGCCAATTTCCCACTTTCACCGCTTGGGAATAAGGGCCGATGGCCTTAGGAGCTTTATCGGTAATCACGACTTCCATTTTCAATCTCCAGTAGCTTACGCTTTCTCCAGATTAATAGAATGACCCGGCTCATTTTTGGCGCCAGGCTCCTTTTTTTCAAAGGTCAGTTTGGCGGACACTTCGACTCTGTGGGTCTCTAAAAACTTTGTAAACTCCTTACCCATGTCGATCTTGCCAAGAACTCTACCGATCTCTTTGACCATCATTCCATAGGCGTCGTCTTTCTTTTTATTGACGCCATCAAGAAGCAATCCCACCATCTCTTTGGGAAACTTTTTTTCCCTTAGCAAAGTTCGAATAGAGTCTTCGGTCATAAAGAGGGTGGCTAACCCGGAGAGGGTAAGATCCTTTACCGCCTCTTGCCACCAAGGCTTTGCAGCCTCTTCCTCTTTTCCTGCGTACTTGGAATCATCCTGAGAATCGCTCATGATTTTGCTCGCTCCTTTGCCGCTGTCTCAAACTTGTCGAGCATTTTAGGAAGATTAACCTCGGTGAGCTTTTTAGTAATCCAGCCAGGAACCAAAAAACCAAACCCCACTTCCACTTCATAGATAACGTGGCAGCGTTTTTTTCCCAAACTTTTTAGGGTCCAAGAACCTCGGTTTTCCTTAAAAAAGTCACTTTTTGTCAGTGTCCAGGCCACCCGGCTGGGATAATCGACATCAAATTTCAGATCGTAAACAAACCGCTTTACGACCTCCAACTCAAAATTGACCGAACAGGCCTTCTTAGCTTTGGACCATGTGGGAGTGGCAGACTTTACCTCTCCAAGAATCTCAGGATAGTGCTCGAAATCTAAAATCACATCGGCCAGTGCTTCGGCACTGACGTCCATCTCTTTTTCTCTTGTCACCTTGGCCATTTATTTACCACCCGAAACGAGGTTTGGTATCAAACCGATGCATCGCCTTTATTTCTCGCACCGTGCCCGTCTCCGAACGCATCACGATGGAATGGGTGTGTGCCCCACCGCCATAGTAGCGAACGCCGGAGAGGTAGCTGCCGTTGGTAATGCCCGTAGCGATAAACATTACATTACCCTTAGCCAGATCTTCCATGCCATAGATGCGATTTTCGTCGGTAATCCCCATCTCTTTTGCTCGAGCCCTCTCAAGGTCGTTTCGGAACTTGAGCACGCCTTGGAAGTCTGCCCCTAGGCAACGAAGGGCGGCCGCACCTATCACGCCTTCTGGTGCGCCTCCGATGCCCATAAGGCAATCAATACCGGTTTCTTCCTGTGTGACAGCAATCGCAGCTGATACGTCGCCATCTCCAATCAAGCGGATGCGGGCGCCTAAATTTCTTACTTCGGCGATAAGCTCGGCATGACGTGGCCTATCGAGAATGATGACCAGCATGTCCTCCATCTTTTTTTCATTAGCTTCGGCAATCCGCTTTAGGTTCCACGTGGGCCCCTTGGAAATATCGATTACACCTTTGGCTTTTGGACCAACGGCAAGCTTGTCCATATAGGTGTCAGGGGCGTGGAGAAAATTTCCCTTCTCCGCCGCAGCGATCACCGAAAGGGCTTCGCTTCGTCCCAGTGCCGTAATCGTGGTTCCTTCAAGTGGATCGCAGGCGATATCAATTTCGGGCCCCTCTCCGGCGCCGACCGTTTCGCCAATAAAGAGCATCGGGGCCTCGTCCCGTTCGCCCTCTCCGATCACTATGGTTCCGGCAAACTTAATGGAATCGAACGCTTTTCGCATTGACTCCACGGCGGCATGATCGGCGGCATGTTCGTCACCCCGCCCAATCCACCTGCCCACGGCAAGCGCGGCTGCTTCGGTCACTCGAACAAACTCTAAGGCTAAATTTCTGTCCATCTGGCTCCCTTTTTACGGGCATAAAGTAAACCCGACCGGGTCAAACGGAAAGCTTAACCTTTGGGTTTGACCGGACTAAGCTCCATCCCATGCCCGAACAGTTTCCCCGCAAAAAACGCCCGGTAAAGGGGATACCCCGACATGATGCCACCGTGCCTACCTCCCATCCTGACGTCCCGCAGGAGCTCCAGGAGCTTCTACAAAAGCGTCGTAGGGACGTAGAAGCGGCTTTTGGTAGGCGTAGGTGGAGAGAAAAGATGTCGATGCAGCCTTTCGGCTCGCTGCTTGGCGTCTTTTTTAAAGGTCGCCCTGACATGCTCAGAAAGGTGGATGAAAATACCGCCTTAATGACATGGAAAGAGATTGTGGGAGAAACGGCCGCAGCCTTTTCAGAAGCTACCCGATTTCGCGGAAACACGTTGGTGGTTCGAGTAAAAGACGCCATTTGGATGCAACAGCTTTCGATGCTCAAAACGTCGCTTCTCAAAGCGTATCAAAAAAGATTTCCAGGGTTGGGGATCAAAGACATCTATTTTACGCGTTCCTGACTACGATCTCTCGGACCAAGGGTCCGGGAGTCCCAGTCATTTCAAATGTCACAGTTTGGAGCTGCTAGACGCCCCATTTAATTCAGACGGTTGAGACTGCCAGGCCGTCCGGCCTAAGAGATCACAATTTACTGGGCTTGTGGGGCTAAGACCGCTTCCTTACCGGTGCTGCCAAAGCCCTGCTCTCCACGCACCGTATCAGAAAGAATTTCAACTACCGTGAGCTGCATTCGTGGCACTTCAGCCAAAACTAACTGAGCAATGCGATCGCCAGAATTAATCGTCACTGGCGTCTGACCTAGATTCACCAAAATAACTTTAAGTTCGCCACGGTAATCCGAATCCACCGTACCTGGAGCATTGAGGACCGTGAGTCCTTGTTTTAGCGCCAGCCCACTTCGAGGACGCACTTGAATTTCAAATCCTTCAGCAAGCTCAAAAGCGAGCCCCGTAGGCACCGCTAAACGCTCTCCTGGCGCTACAGTCAGGGGCGTTTCGATACACGCAGAGACGTCGCAACCACTGGCTCCAAAGCTTTGGTAATGGGGGACGATAGCGCCCTTGGTCAATATTTTTAGATTTACTGAGATGGTATTCATTTTCACTCCAAAAAAATCTAAGCCACTGAAAGCTTGGCAACACCGCCAGAATGATTTCCGAGCAGCAATATCGCCTCTTTCTTCTTTGTAAAAGTGTGCCGCGCAAAGGCCTGAATCCGCTCAGGCGTTACCGATTCAATTTCACCCAGAACCTCTTCGACCGAGATGTAGCGACCAAAAACCATTTCATTTCGGCCGATCGATTCTTGCCGAACTTCCATCTGATCGGCTCCCAATAATATGGTTCCGCGCAATTGCCCCTTGACCACTTCAAGCTGAGCCTCAGAGAGTGGGATCTCCATCAAACGCTGCAACTCAGTCTTTATAATGTCAGAACATTTTTGAACCGACTTGGGATGCAAAGAGCTGTGTATCGTAAAAACACCAGTGTCAGCGTACGGGATGTAATCGCAGTCGATAGTGTAGGCCAGTCCCGCCTTCTCCCGGACCTCTTGAAAGAGGCGACTCGACATCCCTCCCCCCAAAAAGAAGCTCAAAATCAAACCGTCAAAACGGGCTGGGCTCTTAAAACCCACCGCCTCAAAACCCAGCATAAAATGGGCTTGATCGCTGTCGAATTTCTTTTTCTTTTTTTCCGGATGAAAGCGCAAGGCACGTGGCTTGGCAGCCTTTTTTCGCGGGGCTGTCGATGGGGTACTAAACCACTTTTCCACATCCGAAAAGAGCCGATCGAATTCAAAACGACCGGCAATGCTCAGCACCAGATTTTCGGGCCGGTAATACTTTTGGTAATGGGCCCAGAGATCTTTGGTCTGAATGCCTTTTATCGACTGACGCGATCCAATGATCGGCCGAGCCATAGGATGATTGCCCCAGATCATTTCAAAAAAAGTATCGCCCAAAGTCTCTTCTGGAGAGTCCTCAATTTGAGCAAGCTCCTGCAAAAGAACGTGGCGTTCTTTTTCTAATTGATCCACGGGAAAAGTAGGAGAAAGGCACATGTCACTGAGAAGATCGAGGACAAGTGGGAGATCTTCTGCCAAAGAAAAGGCGTGGTAACAGGTCATCTCACGATCAGTGAAAGCGTTCAGCTCTCCCCCGCGAGACTCCAGCGATACGGCAATCTCCAAAGGAGATCGGCGCTTGGTACCCTTAAAGATCATGTGCTCGATGAAGTGGCTGATACCGGCGTGAGCCGGGGGGTCTCCGGCGCTGCCTACGTTCACCCAAACTGCAGCACAAAGAGAACGGACCGACGGATGGCGTTCGGCCACTACGGTCAGTCCGTTGTCTAATCTTTTCTTCTGAAACTGGGTTACCACCGAGTTATCGATCGTCGTCATCCCCGTAAGGAGGATAACCTAAAGGCTCTTCCCGATAATCTCTTGGCTGAAATTCTGGCTCTTCAAAAGCGGCATCTCGGCTGCGTGCAGGACGCGGAGCGGAGGGAGTGGTATTTCCGTTTTGACTAGTACTCGTATTATTAGTGCTACTGGCGCGATCGAAGTGGCGTGGGCCACGATCATAGCCACCCCGTTCGTTCCCCCGGTCGTTTCCGCGA
>JAYVQZ010000225.1:0-2076 GCA_043776735.1 Deltaproteobacteria bacterium
TCGGTCGCTTCTTCTACATTACCCAAAGTGCCCCGGACCAAACCGCCCAAACGAGAGTCCGGCGGAGTAACCTCCGCTCCACTTGAAGTAAAGGATACCCTCGCTCCGCTTGGCGCTTCGCGCCCTTGACTTCAAGTTCCGCTGCGGTTGGGAAGTTAATAAGAGGGAATGTTTCATTCCCTCTCCTTTGAGAGGTCGAAAACAAAAAAATCATTTCGGCAGTTTTTCACCCAAGCAGATTATGGCGCACTTAGTCTCAGTTAGTTGGACCTTTGTATTCTAATTTAACAATATCTACCCAGCCGCCAGCAGCATTTAGACCTACCACCTGCACGCTCGCGTCGTCGTCACGTATCCAGGTAGCTGGAGCTCCTCCCGACGCGGCGGCAGGAGCCGACGCGGTAAAATACGAAACGTAATCGTCCTTGAAAAAATAAACGCAAGGCTTGCTATCAACTGCTGCCTCCAACCTGACCGCTCGGACAAAAGGTTGCCCTTCGGCCGACCATTCATCCGTTCCGATCTCGTGGGCTTTTTGAAAATAGGCTACGTCTCCGGCCGACAGAGTTGCCTTCGCAGAAAGTTTTCCTTGACCGTAAGTCTTGCTGACGACTTCCTTACAGAACTCCCGTACGTCCGAAAATGAGGCGCCCAAATTGAAATAATTACTAAAGATAGCGATCAGGCAATCACCCTCGTCTCGAAAATAAACGCCTTTTTTCACTCCGAGCCGAGAAACAACGAAGGAAAAAAAATCGTCCAAAAGGTCTCGGCGAAGTGAGAGAGGCTTTCCAAGAGCCCATGTCGAATAAGCGTTTAAGTCCAGCCTCACAACTAACGAAAACTCGATTTTTTCGGAGGTGAAGACATGCGTTTGGCTAGCGGCCGACTTTTGAAGAGCGTTTAAAAGAGGACTTGCCAACCTTTGGGATTTTGGCGTGCGGTAATATCGGAAGACGTCGTGCCTGCGGGACATTAAACCTCCCTCAATGTTTCAGTGGATTAAAATCGATTTAAATAACAGGAGTGCAAGGCAGGAAAAGGCGTACACCTTGAAACTTAAAACTGCCATCCCGATAGCTCTGAACTTTCGTTGGACAATATGGGATAAAACCCAATTGTGGTTAGCGTACTGTTCTGCGATTTGTTCCGGCTGCGAGAGGTCAATTGCTTGTTTGCGATAGTCATCGGCAGTTAGCTTAACAATGTCCGCGAAGGACCTGAGCGATCCGTTAGCGGGAGTTGTCTGCGGTGAAATAGCCTTTAGACAATTCCAACCGCACCCGACCAGTGAAATCAAAAGGACCACTAGGATAATTCCAAGCAATATTTTTAGCCCGCAGGAAGTACACGTTTCGAAATAAGTGGCGATCGACGGGCTAAACGAAGCCAACCCGCCACCGGCTGCAGATGCCAACGTAAGAAGCGTTGCCGCTTTCGCATCTCCAAACTGGATATAGTGGTTTAAGTAACCAGCCGTCTCTTTGCCAAATTCAGCCTTGTCCATTGTGACAGACTACAGAGGCAATGAGCGCCAGGCAATATGGATGAGAAAGTGCCCAATGTTATTGGGAAAACAAATATTGGATGATGAACTTGGCCAGTCCGAGAAAGATAACTCCGCAGATCTCCCATTTCAGTCGATAGCCTAACCGATTTTCGCCGCCCTGAGATTCCAGAACAACCGATATCTGAAGTTTTCGTTTCATGCGAGGACCTCCCTTCGCCCGAAGGACGGGAGGGACGAAGCATCAGGCTAGGTTGGCGTTCTAGTAGGCGAAATACCCTTGGGCTAAGACCAAATTGGCATCTGTGGAAGTGTTTAAGGGAAAATGCTATGAAAGCGAATCGACCTGAAGCCAATGCCCAGGTACCGATCTTTGAAAATCAAATCTGTCTAATGATCGCGTCTGAATTCTGTTCAAAATTCGGTTACTCGATGAAGACCATCTATGACTGGAAATATCGACCGAAAAAGAACAAAGTTCCGACAGATCTCGTCGTAAAATTCCGAGGAAAACTGTTTATGAGGACGGACGTACTAAAGGGCCTAATCCCTTGCGGCCTCTCATCGCG
>JAYVQZ010000226.1:0-2076 GCA_043776735.1 Deltaproteobacteria bacterium
CGATCGATCGTACCCAATGGGACAATCTTGCCGGGCCGATGCGGCCACCCGCCGTAAATGGACGGCAAAAAGCTGGCCCTGCCACTGGAATTCGTCCCAATAAACCGGCGTCCCTCTAAATGGAACAGGCAAACGATCTCTCAGATCCTCTTCCCGCTCCGAAGTCTGCACTGCGTTTTCCAATCCGATCCTGAGAATGAGATGGATCCAACGGTGCAATATTTTCGGACATTCCCTCATCCGGATCCACCACCGGCGATAGCCTTCCTTATGGAGAACGAACTTAAGAAGTTCTACGCGTCCTTTCGCCCGGGAATTCATTTTTCGATAAATTCGGTATCCGGTATCCCGGCTCGAACGGACATCCAGCGTGAGACGTAAAAGGTGCAGCCAGGGAAACCAAAATGTCTTTTGATGAGCGTTCGTGTGTCGTGCCACTACTGCCCGGCGCAGCCAAGAAGGCGGGCTCAAATCGGGCCTAAAGTCCAACGCTTCCTTGGAAACAGAAGCGAGATCGGTCACGAAAAAGTGGGCGCAGGGAAATCCCCTTATCTTGGTCACCAGAGCAGGATCCCAAGGGGCCCCGAAGAACAAAAGTCCTTGTCGGCGCATGTGTTCAGTCAGGCGCATCGCCCAACTTTCAGCTAAGACGAAAAAATCGGGATCGACGACCGCCAGGTATCTCGTCTGCACGAGGGGAAGGCCCACGGCGATTCCCGCAGCATGGTGATAGCTACCGTTGTCCGCCATCCCTATACAGGGGGGAGGACCTTGCACCACCTTAACCTGCCCGGGATAAAGGTCTGCGAGCTGGGACAGCCCAGATGGCTCGCCATCCTCATTATCAACAATGACCCAGCTTAGAGAAAATCCCGGGTTCAGAGCAAAACTCCGCTCCACGTTCCGCCGTACCAGCTCGGCTGAGCGGAAGTTAACGGTTAGCAGGGTCAATGAGTTCGACAACGGCTCAGATTCCATTCAGGTCCTTCAGGATTCGGACACAATAATACATCGCGTCAAACCTCGAGACCGGCCACAGGAGCCGGTCACCGGCTTAGCGCCGACACTCTACCGCCAGCCTCTCCTCGAATAAAGTGCGAAGGCGGTCAAAATTGACAAATGAGGCGGGAAAAGCGAAATTTCGGGGCTCCTTTTCTTAATACCGAGGGCAGATTGAAAGTTCTCCATTTAGTGCCGGTTTCCTATCTGGACACTTCTCAGCACTATCTAGGAAGTACCAAGGATATCGCCTGCCGTGTGCAGTACTTTCAGGATCGTGGCATTCCTTTTGAGTTGGTAGGGGTACGAAAAAATCCCGAGTCCACCATCGAGGCGCTCGAGCAGATTCCTCTCAAAGAGTTCAGCCACGTCCTTATAGAGAAGAGCAATTATTGGTCAGTTTTACGCTATCTCCGCCTCCATGCCCCACACACCAAGATATGGCTGAGGGCGCATAACGCAGAGATCCCCCATAGGGTCGATTATTTTTTTAGTTCTTTAAGACAGAAATTTCGCAAGAGCCGGCCCGCGCGTCACCTTACCAACATACTGCGATTCGGCGCCAAGGACGTAGCGGCTGCCCTACTTTCGCATCAGGTGCTCGGCATTTGTGAGTGGGAAGTGAAGCATTATTGGACAAAGCTCGGAGTGGGAAAGTTCACGACCAACGTCCCTTTCTTTCTGGCCGAAGCCTACGAACGTGAAATCCCCACTGATATCCAGAAGGAAAACCTCTGCATTTGCCCCACGTCCACAGACCCCGGCCCAGTCACCTTGGATTCGGTTCGAGGGTTTGCCAAAGCACTAAAGTCCCTGGGGAACGAACCGTCGCCTTGGAGATTCGTTATCAGCGGAAAGCTCACGCGCCCTGTCGCCGCGATCATCGAGGGAATGAAAAATCCTCCTGAAGTTTATTGGTACGAAAGTCCCTACGAAGCCCTGAAGTGGGCGCGGGCCACCTGCATTCTTTCCAACTACGGGAGAGGATTCAAAACCAAGCTCCTCGAGGCCATACTTTGTCGCAGCTACGCGCTGGTTACCCCCGGCCTTTACGCCCGTATTCCTACCGAGCTTCAG
>JAYVQZ010000227.1:0-2072 GCA_043776735.1 Deltaproteobacteria bacterium
CTTTGAACCCTGAGCTTGCCAAAGAACTTGGCGTAAAAGAGGGGGTGGGGGTTCGCGAAGTCATTGAAAACAGTCCCGCTTCAGAAGCGGGGCTAAAAGCCGGCGATGTGGTTCTTGAAGTCGATGGAAAGCTTGTTAAGGAGCCGACCGCGCTTCAAAAGACCATAGGAGGTTATAAGCCGGGCCAGATCGTCAAGATTAAGGTGGCCTCCTACGCTGACAAAAAGAACCGAACGATCTCGGTAAAAGTAGGGAAGTTACCTGATGCCGAGACCGCAGCGCCCAAGGCGGAAAAGCGGGACGATGACCAGCCAGACAAGCTTGGACTTTTAGTGACACCGACTCCGGCTAAGGATGGCGTGGTGGTGGAAAATGTTTTGCCAGGCTCTCTTGCGGAACAATCAGGTCTTGAGGCCGGTGACACTATTGTTCGCATAAACCGCAAGGTCGTTGATTCGGCCGCTACGTACAAAAAACAAGTAGCTTCGGCTCGTCGTCTTTTTCTTGAAGTGAAAAGAAAAGGCAGAACCCTATTTATTCAGCTCACTTTACCGGAGTAAGACATGCCGACCATTCTTGGAATTATTGGCGGCAGTGGCCTTTATAATTTAGGTGTTGTAACGGAGAAGATCACGGTGGAGACCCCTTACGGGGCTCCCTCGAGTACCATCCAAAAGGCCCAGATTTCGGGCACCACCATCCTTTTTATTGCCAGGCATGGTGAGGGGCACACGATCTTGCCGTCGGAGCTCAACTCGCGCGCCAATATCTTTGCGTTAAAAAAATTAGGGGCAAAAGTTGTGTTTTCTGTCAGCGCCGTGGGCAGTCTCCAAAAAGAGATCGTGCCGGGCGACTTCGTTCTTCCCGATCAGTATTTAGATCTCACTCGCGGACGAGCGGGTACTTTTTTTGGTGAAGGGGTGGCGGGACATGCCCATTTTGCCGATCCGGTTTGTGCCTCTCTTGGCAAAATCCTAGAAGACAATTTAAAGGCGCTCTCAATCAAAGTCCATAAAGGCGGCACCTATGTCTGCATGGAGGGGCCACAGTTCTCCACGCGTGCAGAATCCCATTGGTATCGCTCTTGGGATTTGGGAAAGCGACGTGCCGTGGTAATTGGAATGACCGCCTTACCTGAGGCAAAACTAGCCCGTGAGGCCAGGCTCTGTTACCACACTATCGCCATGGCGACTGATTATGACTGCTGGAATGAAGAGCATGGGGATGTGTCGGTCGAACATATTATTACGGTACTTAAATCTAATGTGGGGAATTCCCAGAAATTGATTCAGAGTCTGGCCAAAGCTGCCCCGAGCCCTTGCGGAAAGTGTTGGCATGCCATGGAGCATGCGGTAATGACCCCCAAGGAACTTTGGCCCAAATCGCGGCTGTCGGCCCTTGAAATCATTTTGGAGTAAAAATGTCTTCTCTCCTTGTTGTTGGTACCCTGGCATTCGATACGATCGAGACCCCATTTGGTAAGGCGCCTAAGATTTTGGGTGGTTCGGCAAACTACTTTTCTCTAGCGGCCAGTCTTTTTTCACCAGTACGGTGCGTCGGCGTTGTTGGTGAAGATTTTCCCCAAAGCCACTTGGACGAGTTGAAAAAAAGGAAAATTGATGTTGCTGGCGTTCAGCGTACCAGCGGGAAAACTTTCCATTGGTCCGGCTCCTACGGTTCAGAGCTCCATGAAGCCCAAACTCTAGCGACGCACCTGAATGTGCTAGAAACTTTCGACCCTCAACTTCCGGACTCCTATAAGAATTCAGAGTTCGTTTTTTTAGGTAATCTCTCTCCCGTGATTCAACAAAAGGTTCTGGCCCAAGTAATCTCGCCAAAACTTATTGCGTTGGACACCATGAATTTTTGGATCTCTGGCCAACGCGAAGCTTTGATCGAAACGATCAAGAAGGCGCAAGTGCTTATTATTAACGAAGGCGAGGCACGCCTTTTAGCAAAATCCCACTCCATCGTAGAAGTAGCAAAAATCATCATGGAGTGGGGTCCAAAACGCTTGGTAATAAAGCGCGGTGAATATGGTGCGCTTCTTTTTGATCGAAATGAATTTTTCT
>JAYVQZ010000228.1:0-7943 GCA_043776735.1 Deltaproteobacteria bacterium
TAGGGCAGACGGCGGTCCATTCAGGGCAAGAGAACTCAATCTCATAGCGCCTAGACATCTCGGGATTAGGAAAGGACTCAAGACCTTTAAACTCAGTAGTGCCAAAATCAAATTCGTTCATGCCACCCCGGTTATAACAGACCGGCCATGAACGCAATCCCCAGTCTTCCCCCATAGAATCGACTTCCCCCGGATCCGCCCACATTAATAAAGAACTGACCTGTGACGAACGCCGAGACATGCCGAAAAAAGGCCAGGTCGATTGCCGGTCCCACCACAAAAAGTAGCGGCTTGTCGGTTGTCTTAAACGTTACGTTGGTTTTTCCCTCGTCATTGGTCTGCGATGCCGAAGAAGGAATGAGGTACTGAAATCCACCTTCAATGGCCAGCTCGGGGTCAGTGATTGGGTTGCCGTCAAAAAACTTGCGATGAACAACCAGCCCCAAAAGAACGGACCCTCCGTAGTAGGAGACGGTTTGAGAAAACTTGGAATTCGACGGATCCAACAGGGCCCCTCCCGTACTTGCCAAGTTTCGCGAAAGCCCCAGCTTTTGCCATTGGGGAATGAGGGAGAGGTAAAAATGGTTATTGAGCGCAATATCAAATCGTGCGCCCACAGACCACCCTTGTCCGCCGGAGGCGTCTCCTCCGGACGAGGTAGAACCAATCGTGCCGTCAAAAGTCGCGCCGACTCCCATGCGAAAAAGAGAACGCCGGTGAGGGAGTTCCCGGTGCACTCCTGTTTTTTCGGTCACAATGGGTCCAGCCACACAGGTATCAGGAACGTAGCCAGCACAATCTTCCATTTCCACTTGGACGAAGCCCCCTGGAGCGGAGTCGCTATAATTGATCTTTTCTCCGGCTCTCTTTAAACAGGCTCTGGTAGCGTGAAGTGAGGGCTCGGAATAGACCATACAAGAGCGCACAAAGTGGGATGCGGTTCCCGGCTCTTCTGAATAAACGCCACCGTGGGCGATACATGTGAGGAAGGCAAGGACGAGCCTTTTGCTCATGAACGCCTCCGCTGTGAGAAATGACGACCCGCAAAGAGTAGGCCCGAGAGCCAGGCAAAAAAAGCAGCAAGACTGGACCAACTACTGGTTGCAGATTGTGCCATGCCAATGCTGGTACAACTCTTAAATCCCACTTCTGCAATGAGAGAGTCCGCACTACGAAAAGGGCTAGGACCCCCATTAATAAATTTTAAATCGGTGTAAAAGAGCTGCCGAATTCTGGTCACGTGCGTCCCTTGGTTGAGCGCTTGATCCGCTTTGACCAACGCTTCGACCGCCTCGATGTAGCCGGGATTGGGGGTTAGAAAAAACTGACTTTTCAGAGCCAAGAGATCGCCACTTCTGGCCGAGCCCAGTTCTGTGCGCAACTGATAAAGGCCACTCGCCCAAGTGAGTCCGACATCGTAGTGAGCGGTTCTGCTGGAATCCACTTTGTAAATACGGGGGACGGCAACATCGCGAATGATGGCGGGACAATTTTGAAAGGAATAGCCCAGGATTTTGGCTCCAATAATCTTTCCCGTCGTATCCACCACGTGGGATGCCGCAAAATAGTCAGAATAACCTTCATGAAGCGCGTCGCCGACGTTAAGAGACGAAGAGGAAGCAAACGCAATATTAGTGATGCTATCTGTGATGTAATGCTGAAATTCGTGAACCACCACGTTTGCTTCGCGGGCAACGTTGAAGACTTTGGTAACTGCGGTTCCTCCACAGTCGGTACCATCGATAGGGGCTGGTTTGAAAAAAACAAGACAGCGGGTGTATCCAAAGATCGCACAATTAGGAATGTAGGCGGCATTGTTGGAAGAGATCGTACGTCCGCCCGAAGTTATCGGTTGCGCATTCACAATCACCTTGAGCGGATCGGCCGGAAAACAGGGGGTTGTAGAACTTCCGCAGGTGGTGACGCCCAGATCCGTGTTGAGATAGGTGATCATCTTATTTCGAAAACTTGAAAGGTGATGATAGACGTTCACCCCATCAAAGCTTTGGTTCGGGCAATCATTCGTTAAGGTACTGTTACAGGTATTGAGTCCACTGGCAGGATTGGGATATTTGGCCGGGTCATTGCCGTCCCAATTCGTGGGATCCGTGCTGTAGCTGGTCTGGAATTGGATGTCCACGGGATCGCCGTTGTTTCGCCCTCGTCGGACTTCCAAATACGGTCCTACGAGGGTACTTGTCGCTACTATGGGAGCGGTAATATCGTGGAGAATCCCATTGTCCAACGTGCCCGTGCCGCCTGTTAGGGGAGGATTTAACGCGTAGACGTTGCTGGTACCGCCGTAGTCGAGAACGGAACGATCGCCACGGTGCTCGTCGCCAAACCGCACCATCGATCGCTCACTGATCGTCTTTCCCGTTCGTTCATCTACAATCCAACGGTTGAGAGCTGCCGGATGGCGCCCACGCCCTTCGATAAGAAGTACCGGCAATAGCCTTTGGTCTTTTCCATCCTGAATAAAGCCGTAGTCGACTTGAGTTTCGACAGGTCGTCCAAAGCGGCGTTGGATATCCCCTTGGAAAATGGTTAGCGCCAATTGCGAATTTCCGAAATAGCCTTCCCCTAAAAATTGGGTTGACCAGGTGCTAGTGGCAAATTGAATAAAGCCCTTGTGGCTGTAGTGCAGCTTCACAAATTGTTGAAGCACCCTTCGCCCTTGAAAAGTTAGCTCATAGAGGCGGTGTACGTGGGTAGCGTCTCTAACCTCTTGAATTTGCCGCCATGTGATTCCATTTTTTCCCTCTAGGAAATTTGCTTTCAGGAACTTTTCAAACGCCGCATTCTCCGGAGAGTGCTCCTGATCGGACATGACGCTGTAACTTCTAAGTAGGCCCGAGGAAAATTTTTCAGCCTCCGCAAATCCAGTGGGCACAAACCAAATCACCGCGAGAACAAAAACCGCTGTGATATGGGGAATATTTTTGGGAAGTTTTTGATTTTTCATGGGCGGAGTTGAATAATTTCGTGCCCTGCCCCGTTGGTCAATTCGAAATTGTGGCCGCTCTCTCTTTGTAATCGAATTGCGCTACGCGTCACATGGGTGGACTAAGGGCAAAGGCAAAGTTCGCTTTACCGGTTGGTCTAGCTTAAAATTATAGTATTCCCATGAACTTGATGCGCCCTATCTATAGGCTTTTCTCAGCCATTGAAAAAGAGTCTACGCCCCGCGATTGGGCGATAGGACTTTCATTGGGAGTGTGGCTAGGCTGGCAGTTCGGTTTAAACCTACAAACGTTTCTCGGCATCTTGTCCGTCGCACTGATTCGCGGCAATTGTGTTGGGCTTACTCTGGGCCTCGGCGTTGGTTTGGTCCTTCAAGACTTAACCATGACATGGTGCGCTGAGCTGGGTTTCTGGGTATTAACGCACGGTGCCAGTTACCGCCGTGTATGGGCGGGCCTTTACCACGCACCTCTTGTTCCCTTTACCTATTTTTATGACTCACAGGTAATGGGGCGACTACTACTTGGAACCGCCGTGGCTACTGTCGTTTATTGGGCGGTGAAATCGATTCTTCCTCTCTGTCAGCAGACGTTGTGGCTAAAAATATTAGATGGACCGATAGGCTACTCCTGGCAACACTCCACCCTACGCCATCGGTATCTCGTCTTTATCAGCCAATACGGTCATCCGCCAGCCTCCCACACGCTTATTCGAACGCGAGCCGCCCTTTTTATGATGGTGGCCGTGGCCCTCACGACACTCCCACTGATTGCCTTAAGCCCTCTGTTTTTAAAATCTGCCGTCAGCCGTTTTTTGACCATCGTAAACGGCGCGCCAGTTACGGTGGGTTCCCTAGATATTTCATGGTTCAAAGGCGAGCTTCAGTTAAAGGACATCGCCGTCACACACCATGTTCAACCATCGCGCAACCTTCTGCAAATTGATAGCCTGGTTACCTCATTTGATCTGATCCCTTTGTTAAAAAAGAAAATCCTACTTGAGCGTGTTGATATCGAAGGGATCCAGTACGATCTGCCAAAAAAGACATGGGACCCAGAACCTTTAGCAGATACCTCGTTTACCAAAGTTCCTAGCCTCATGGATCGCGTAGCAGCCCAATTTTTCACGGACGCCCGTAAAGCAGTAAAAGAAAATCCGTTCCGTTTTCTCGTGGCTCTACAAAAGGGCATGGACATGACCTCCATTCTTCGTCAGGAGCGAGGCGGGTTGAAAAGCGAAAAAGACCTCTCACTCCTTGTCACAGAGGTCGAAACGCTTCGGTCTCAGTGCAACGGTTCCCCCCTTGGAGCAGCGTTAACTTCCAAATGCCAAACGACTTGGGCGGAGTTAAACGGCCGGTTTATCGGCATTGATCGGTCGGTTGCTTCGGATGTAGAGCACTTAAAAGATCAGTTGGGATTTTCGCCAATCACTCAGAAAGATTTGAGCCGGGTCCTTTTGGGACCTCGTATTCTGCAATGGGTGGAACGGCTGGGGTATTGGATGGATTTTTCCAGACGACGCATGGGAAAGTCCCTAGACTCACGCGTCTATACGATGGTGGTAGAGGAGGGTTCCCGCGGAAAGCTGGTCCATTTTGGCAAGCGTTCCACCTCACCCGCTCTTCTCGTCACCGAAGTTCGCATTCATTCGCAGCATCGCCCCAACACGAGCTATGGAAACGTAGAGGGCTTCCTTCGTGGAATCACCAACGCTCCCGCGGTGTATGGGCTTCCCTTCGAAGCCGAGGTCCAATTCGAATTCCCTGAAGCGCACTATAAAAAAACAAAAGTATCGGCAAAGATTGATCACACGGCAGCAGTCAATAAAGAGACTTTCACTTTGGACTCCGAATCCTTTCCGCTCAACCCCTGGGCATTTTATCAGACCGTCGACCTCTACTTGGGAATCAAAAAAGCACAGATGTCGTTCCATTTGAGTTTCGACGCTCTGGAAAACTCCATCAATGCAAAAGGCAAAGCGGAAGTAGCTCCCCTGCAATACGAGGTGCGCTCGCCCTACAAACAGCTGCAAGCTCAACTGGAAAGCGTCTTTACCCGCCAGAATCAGATCCCGATTGAATTTGAGTTGGCCGGCCTTCCTGAAGAGGCGTCCTTAACAATAAAAAGCCAGTTTGGGGTGAATATTGCTGACGCGCTGCGAAATGAATTTCGCCAGACTCAAATGGCAGTCGAGGAAAACTTAAAACGCGAAATCGATGATAGCCTGGCCAGTTCAAGACGAGCCCTTGAAAGCCGGCTGCAGCACTCCTTTGCCAGTTTTCTTGAAGTCTCCCGAAAAACTGCCTCGATAAAATAAGCCCCCCGCCTCATTTTTTTCCTAGCCAATCCGCGTTAGACCAAGCATTTTAAAAAGGCTACAGACGAACGATAAAAAGGGGGGGGTGTTATGTCTTGGGCGATTACAGTCATTGCGATCCTATTGAATTGCGGCCTAGCCAAAGGCCAGGAGAGGCTAGTCCTCTTTGGCGGAAATGAGCTGGTTAACGTGGGCCTATTGCAGTTTTTCCAATGGGCAAAGCCTCAGAATCAGAGTGCCGGCAAAGTACTTATCATCACATGGAATGCCAAAGCTCCTGAGGCCGTATTTACGGGAGAAAAAACTTATTTTATCGATGTCCTTGTAAAGGCGGGTCATCTCGCCTCTCAAATTCCCTTCTTCGAAAAAGCCGCATTGCGAGATTCCCTCCTCTCTGAAGATAAGGAAACTGCCTCTCATGCCAAGAGTAGTTTTTTGGAGGCCTTGGCAGAGGCCACTGCGGTGTTTTTCTCCGGGGGCGATCAGAGTTTCACTCTCGATGTCATGAACCGTCACCCTGAAATCGAAAGCGCGTTGAAAACGAAATATCAACTGGGAACTGTCTTTTCGGGAACCAGCGCCGGAACGGCGTTGATGTCTAATCCCATGCTTTGGGCACCCGACGGAAAACCTCAAGACTACAAAACCATGAGGGGCTTAGGATTGCTCCCTACGAACATTATTATCGATCAACACTTTTTTGCCAGAGAACTTCGCCTGAAGAGGTTAAAAGCGGCAGTCCTGGAACATCACAGGCCTTACGGTTTGGGGGTAGACGAAGATGGCGCAGTCCTCATCACTGAGGGCAAGCACGTAACCGTACTGGGCGAACAAAACGCCATGTTATTGGTGAATTCGAGAAACAACTCGGCAGGCCAGATTCAGGAGATTCTTCTAAAGCCCGGCGATCGTTATGAAATGGTGACACACTAGCCAAGGAAAGCCTTACTAAGTTACGGACTCCGACGAATAACCACGCGCATCCCCAAGGCAAAGACCTCTGGGAAAAGTCGAATCAGAATATTGTCGCACCATTGGATGGCGCGAAGGACAGCGACCGGTAATGGCATGGTCCAAGTCCTGGCGATCACTCCTCCCGAAAGGGGAAAGATCATTCCTTCAGTGAGTTCGTAGCGGTCGATCTTGAGGCCAGGTATTTGCGTTTCGAACTTGGCCGCATCCTCAAATAACAAACGGGGAATGGCACAGTTAGCCGACCAGGGATCGCTGGGGTCATTGGCCGAAATTCTCTCGTCGAAAACAGGCGAATTTTCTGCCCAGCCTTCATGCCGCATGAAGTAGAGCAACGTCTTCAATAGGGTAGAAAGGTACAAATCGCTAATCAAAATAATTCCATTTGGTTTTAAAACGCGTTTGGCCTGTTCAAAAAAATGTTTCGGAAATGCAAGATGATGGATCATATGGCTGCATACCAAACAGTCCACACTTGCGTCGGGGAACGGTAAGTTCAAAGCATCAACATAGTTATCAATCCAAGGTTTATGACTCACATCAGTAAGTTTTAAATTTGGATTCTGGACAAACACCTTTGAAAACCCAGCTCCCGCACCAAGTTCAAAGACTGATTCTGCCCCATGGAGGTAGGCATTCATCCATTGGTATCGAGATTGTAATAGAAAGTTTAGATTGCTCGGCCGTCTGCTAAGAAACCGTTCTCTAACCCTATCAACATCTCCCTCATCGCTCATTCGATTCTCTTCATGCGAAGGATGATAGGAGAGCGGAAAAAGGGAGGGCCAAGTAACTCTATTGGCATTTCGATTCTTCATTTTCTTTTCTCCAAGTTGGACAGTTTAATGCAGGGTAGTTGTTAGTCCTTTTATTTCGCCGCTTTTAATCCTATTGAGCAGGCGAAGGGACCACGCACGAGCTGCAAGAACTTGTAAAAAAATGAAGCTCGGTACCGCCGGAATCAAGTACCGATTGCTGGCGTTAAACACCAACTGTGCTGTCAAAATAGCTCCCAATATGGCTAACGGAAAGAGATCATCCGGGCGTTTTGTTTTTGCAGCCACGCACAATGCCTCAATAAGACCTAACAGGATAAGCAGTGACGCAAATGCCAAGAACCGGTGGCGCGCTAAAAGTCGGGGAAGCTGGAACGTCTCTTCAATCAAAGTGGTCCACCCCGATTCCACCAACCAGATGTCGGTTTTAATACTAGACAGATAATCAAACCGCCTTGCAAGAAGCGCCCAATATAAACCCGGACATTTTAGGATAAAGGCAAAACCGCTAGGTTCGGCAGGGGCCGGTCGTGGGTTTATGTGACCTTCCACCAGAGGATTGAGTGACCCTCGGATTTGCTTTTCCAGTCCCCCTTGGAAAAAGACAGCCTCTTGACTCTTTAAAGAGTACGCAAGATTCCAAACTAGCGACGCAAAAAAGCACCCCAGCACCATAGGCACCAAACGGCGTCGGCTTTCGTTCTTTGCCCCCCCGAACGCCATTGAGATCGCTATAAAAAAGGGAAGAACCAAAAAAAAGTGGAGCCTAAATATGGCCATAACGGCAACACCAACGCCGGCTAAAACTTGAGCCCAAGGACGATGGGTAATGGCAAGATGAAGGACTCCGCAAAAGAGCGACGTGAGAATAATTTCATACTGGGCCGTAGCGCAAAACTTTTGCAATGGATC
>JAYVQZ010000229.1:0-2068 GCA_043776735.1 Deltaproteobacteria bacterium
GTCATTTTTAGTTCGCCAATTTTTATAAAGAGGGATTGGGCAAGAAGCTCGTGTGCGTAGAGGTTCCCGGATCGGCGGAGCTGCTCTTACCGCAGGAGCCGACTAAAGCGACGACTGAAAAAACCACCACAAAAAGAAACGCCTTTGCCAATTTTTTCGACTTCCATTTCATATCCACCTCGCACCCATTGGGGAATGGGAAAAAATAACTACTCTGATTATAGGAGATGCGCTGGATAGATAACGTGGAGAGATTGTGAAATTTGGTTCACGATTTTGGGCACTCGCCAGGGTAGGGCCTTCGGACAGACTTCAGATTGTGTGATTTGTTCCATGATCTAAATTACTGACAAGGCATTCGGTTTGCAGGCCTCTGGGCCGAGCGGTTAGCTAAAATCAGAATCGGGCAGATCGAACATGCTGGAAACCGCATCCGAATAGCGGACTTCAAAAGGATGAGCTTCTATTTCTAGATTCTTAAGGGCTAGGCCAGAGGGGCTATTACCTAAAACCAAGTAGCTCTCCTTTGGCTTCAAGGATTTTTTAAACAGAGCTCGAGGGTACTTTGTGGTTTTAAATTTACCAACGCTTTCCGACTTCGACTTTCTCAGGCGGCCATTGAATTTCGAATAGAGGTGGGTGACTTGACCGATTTCGCTCTCTTTGCCGTCTAACGGTACGCGGAACTTAAGGTACGTCTCTCCAGACGCTTCTTTAACTTGCGTATGGAAACTTCCCCCTTCCTTTGAAAAAGATATTTCCTCAAGCACTTTGGGAAGCCCCCAGATCTTATGGCCTCGAATTTCGTTTTCCTTTGAGGTGACTGGCATTGAGGCTACGTAGTAGCCCATTCCAGTCAACCCGCTAAACAACAACGGCAGTAATGGCGGATTGATGGATTGTCTTAATACCACCGGGATGGTGACGGCCACCTCATTGTAGGCTGGAATGCCCAACACGGTTCCGTATTGATAGGACGAGAGGGCCAATAAAGCGCGCCCCTGGCCCATGCTCACGGGTTTGAGATTGGTATCTGGTAATGCCTTGAGCGCTTTTTCGTAAGAGCAGAAAAAAACAGCAACCGCCGAAGTCACTTCGGTATAGAAGGTTGGAAAAAGATAATCCTTAGAGATCTTGTCATTAAGCGCCAGAGGCGATGGGGCACGCCGCAATGCGAACTTCTTAAAAAAGTCCGATTGAAACCGGTTCCGGTTGTCTACTAACTCGTCGGAAAACGTATTTGATGGCTTCATAATGCAGGGCATCGTCTACCGGGGCGGCGGCGGAATCAAGGTTTTTGGCGCCAGTCCTAAACGTATCGCAAGATCAGAGCGTGATTTGGTCTTTTTTAGCTTCTGACCAGTCCATCGGGAAACGGATTTTTCGGTAGTGGCATTCTTGCCACTGGCGCCAGGGGCCTTGGTCCTGACGGATTAGTTTTTGTTCGTTATCCTTCATGGTTCCCGGCATCGCAAAATACCCCGTGGGGGGATCAGTCATCTCCACGAGCAGTCGGTGGGAGGACCCAGAACGTTGGTGGTAATGATCACCGGCCCAGTCCGCCGACGCCATATTTACCGTGTGATCGAAGCCACCTGTTTTTAGGTAGTCTCCTTTTTCAAAGGAAGAGGCATGAGACAAATGCGGGAAGTAGGCCCGGTGGAGCTCTCCCCAGACCGTATAAGGCCGATGGGAAACCATATGAAGGTCGTCAAGTGCGAGATTGAGGGCCCGCGCCAGCGCAAAAGTCTGCTCAGCAGGCTCCTCTAGCAGACGATAGAGACTCGTAAGATTTAAGCCTAAACCCTCGGCAATGCGATCGGTCCAACGAAAATAGATAGCGCAACTGGTACAGCCAGGGGCTGCGGAAAAATCCCAATCTCTTAAAGCATCGACTGCCTGATTTTCGCGAACCCCCCAGCCCATTTTCCTACGGTCTAGACGATCGGCAAACTGCAAAAGGCGCGGCACTAAAAAACGGGCATCACTGGTTTGAAGATCGCATTGAACGTGCGACATCGACTCTAGATTATGTTTAGCCTGCTTTTTTAGAAGTTCTTCAATGCGA
>JAYVQZ010000230.1:0-7926 GCA_043776735.1 Deltaproteobacteria bacterium
GGGCCAAACCGGTCGCTAATCTCGCTCGTCTAACCAATTCATTTGGATTGATTCCAAAATCTTCTCATTCGAACGTTTCATATCGTCGTCAAAACCAGAGAGCTCGGTGACGTAGCGATGCAGGTCGGTAAAACGGAGCGTGAGCGGATCGGTATCGGGATATTTTTCAAAAAGGGCAATGGCGATTTCTCTGGTGTCAGTCCATTTCATTGGGAACTCCTTAAGAAGAGGGTTGGCTCAAGTCTTTGCCTTTGAGCGCGCTGTTCACAGCGTGATCTAAAATCCGTTCAGCAAAAGCCTTGGTTATGTCATTAAGCTCTTCAATGCGTTTTTTAATGAGCTCTCTGTCTTTTATCTCTAAAGATTTTTCTAAGCGGGAAAGCGCAGTGACAATTTCATCCTGTTCGCCAGGCCTAAGAACCTCTTTATGAGCACTAAGGGATTTTTGGGTCGCTCGTAAAAGTGCGTCTGCCTCATTTTGGGCCTCTATGAGGAATCGGGCTTCAAAATCCCTTTCGGCATTGTCAAAGCTGTCCATCAGCATCGTCTCTACTTCATTGTCTGTAAGTCCGAAGGTGGGATTCACGGTCACCGAGGTATGAGCACCGGTGCGCAGTTCTGCCGCCCTCACACTGAGAATTCCATTCACGTCGACAACAAATTCGACTTCCAGTTTAGGAATTCCAGCCGGTAGTGCTGGCAATCCGCGCAGTTGGAAGCGCGCCAAACTGCGATTGTCTTTTACCAGCTCACGTTCACCTTGAACGACGTGAATATCGATATTGGTCTGCCCATCCACGTAGGTCGAAAAGTGTTCCACTGCTGCTGTGGGAATTGTGGAATTGCGATGCAAAATCTTAGTAACGACGCCTCCCATGGTTTCAATACCAAGAGAAAGAGGAATAACGTCGAGCAATACCATCTCACCGCTCTGGCCTGCTAAAAGGTTGGCTTGTACCGCAGCACCCATCGCAACCACTTCATCAGGGTTTAGCGTGGAATGCGGTTCTCTTTTAAAGATCCGCTGTGCCATCGCTCTTACAGCCGGCACTCGCGTGCTGCCTCCAACTAAGATGGCATCTGTAATTTGCGTTGGTTTGAGACCGGCGTCGTTTAAGGCCTGCTCGCAGGGGCCAATTAACTTCTCCAAAAGAGGCGCAATCCATCCCTCCATCTCCTGGCGCAATATGGCAAGACGAACCACGTTGCCTTCTAGCGCGACATTCACTTCGGCACTCTCTCGTTCGGAGAGTTGTCGCTTGGTGAGCTCTGCGGCAACTAAAAGTTCGGCTCGCTCGGCAGGCGTATTTTTTAAGGATAACCCGGTGGACTTTTCAAATCGTTTTGCCAATTGCATCGCAATGGCAGCATCAAAATCATCTCCACCTAGTGAGGTATTTCCGTTGGTGGAAAGCACCTCAAAAACTCCGTCCTGCACGCGTAGTAGCGAGATATCAAAAGTTCCTCCACCGAGATCGAAAACGGCAACGGTACCCATGGTCTTCTTATCAAGACCGTACGCCAAGCAAGCAGCTGTAGGTTCGTTGAGGATTCGTACCACTTCCCACCCCGCCAACTCTCCGGCGAGTTTGGTGGCTTGGCGTTGAGAGTCGTCAAAGTAGGCCGGTACGGTGACAACTGCCTTTTTGACTTCCCCTCCCAATTCCCGCGTGGCAATTTTTTTAAGATGCTCGAGCACAAAAGCCCCCGCTTCAATCGGAGAGACCGCTCGACCTGGCATTTGAAACCGAATGGTATTGTCGTCGCTGGGCGAAAAATCAAAGGGAAGGTAGGCGCTCTCGGCGTTAAGATCGTTTTTTCCCCGCCCCATAAAACGCTTGGTGCTAAACAATACTTGGCTGGAGAATTCTGATTTCTTTTGCTTGGCCAGTTCGCCGACAATCGGGGGAGTTTGGGGCTTTTCAAAAAAAAGGACAGACGGAATGAGTGGAGAACCACTCTCTTCTCTGAGCAAGCGGGGACGTCCTTTTTCAATGACGGCCACCAGGCTGTTGGTTGTTCCTAAATCAATTCCCACTATCCGCATTAGTTTCCTACTTCTGGCCGCAATTCCGATCGGCGTTTAATGTCGTTTTCCATCGAATCAATATAGCGCTCCAACGTCAGCAATCTGGCTAAATTCTCAAGAGCTTTTCCTTCTAGCGTGTTGGCTTGGCCGATCTGGGCCCACTTTGCTGCGATGTCATCGCGATACTTGTTGAGCCGTTGGAGAAATTCAGAAAAGTCTTTCCCCCCTTCGCTTACCAGATCTTGAAAATCAAAATAGTCTTCGGCAAGTTCTGTGGGGACACTTCCCTTTTTCAAAAGGTCGTCCTTCCCGTGCGCCTTTAAGATCGCTTCTGCACGTAGGCGTTTCTCCTTGAGTTGAGCGTGGGCCTGGTTTGCCGCGCGCGACCATCGTGAGGCATAAAGCGCCTCTCGGGGAGAATTTATGGTGAAACGGTCAGGGTGAATTTTTTTGGATAGGGCGAGGTACCTGTCTCGTAAGACCTCTGTAGAGAAGGTCATCGTCATAGGCTCGCTGAGCACTTCAAAGGCAGTCCAAGACGCAGGGAGATCTTGTAGCTTTCCACAAGAGTTACAGAAGGGTAGAGTGAGGGCTGTTCCATTACAGTGCCAGCAGGTTAAACGATCAAACGGCGAAAGATGTTCCACAACCACAACTCTTTGTCGCATTGGGATTCTTGAAAGTGAACCCCGTTCCGTTAAGTCCTCCGGAGTAGTCTAACGTGAGCCCTTTGACGTAGAGAAAACTCTTGGGATCGATGAAGATCCGAACGTTTTCGATATCAAAAACCTTATCGGTTGGCTGAGGTTCTTTTTGAAAATCGAGCTTATAGGAGAGGCCGCTGCAGCCCCCACCAACGACAGAGATACGAAGTCCCGCCGCTTCGGAAGCTTTCTCCTCGGCGCGAATATGTTTGATCTGCTTTATTGCAGTTTCTGAGAGCTGAATCATGGCAACCTCACACTCCTAAATAGTTCATGTCTTACGTGCCCTGTTTCCTTTTATAGTCAGCGATTGCTGCGCGGATGGCATCCTCAGCTAACACCGAGCAATGGATCTTTACCGGAGGCAATGCCAATTCGTTGACGATATCGGTGTTGCGGATTTTCAGAACCTCATCCACCGTCTTTCCTTTTACCCACTCCGTGGCAAGGCTTGAGCTGGCGATGGCGCTTCCGCAACCAAAGGTTTTAAACTTGGCGTCTTCCACGATGTTTCCCTTGAACTTTAACTGGAGCTTCATCACGTCGCCGCACTCGGGGGCGCCAACAACTCCGGTACCCACTTCAGGGTCTGCTTTGTCGAAGGAACCGACGTTTCGGGGATTGTCGTAATGATCGATAACTTTTGGGCCGTAGGCCATAAATACTCCTTTTAGTGGGTCGTCCACTGCACGGTTTTTAAATCAATGCCTTCTTTTGCCATCTCATAAAGGGGCGACATGTCGCGAAGCTTCTTCACGCAGGCAACCATCTTCTCGATGACGTAATCCACTTCCTCAGCCGTATTAAAACGGCCCAATCCAAAACGGATGGACGAGTGGGCCAATTCTTCGCCAACGCCCATAGCCTTTAATACGTAAGACGGTTCTAATGAGGCAGAGGTGCAGGCAGAACCAGAGGAAACAGCAATCTCCTTAAGGCCCATCATCATGGCCTCGCCCTCAACGTACGCAAAACTCAGGTTAAGGTTGTTAGGCAGCCGCTGCTCGGGGTGTCCATTTAAGAAAACGTCTTCAAGCGCTTTGGTAATTCCGGTATGAAGTCTTTCTCTCAAGGTCAGTACATGCTGTCGGTCTTTTTCCATGTCATGGGCTGCAATTTCGCAAGCTTTTCCCAGCCCCACGATTCCAGGAACGTTGAGAGTTCCCGAACGGAAACCTCGTTCGTGACCGCCTCCATGAATTAAGGGGGCTAAACGAACCCGAGGATTAGACCTACGAACGTAAAGCGCCCCGACCCCTTTAGGCCCATAAACCTTATGACCTGAAATGGAGAGAATATCGATATTCATTGTGACGACATCAACTGGAATTTTTCCCACCGTCTGAGCGGCGTCCACATGAAAAAGGATCCCTTTTTCTCTACATAGGGCACCGATTTCGGTAACGGGTTGAATCGTTCCCACTTCGTTATTGGCGTGCATCACAGAGACCAAAACTGTTTTGTCGGTCATCGCATTCTTAACTTGATCCACCGTAATCTGGCCGTACTTATCGACAGGCAGGTAGGTGACTGTAGCGCCAAGTTTTTCTAAATACTTCATGGAGTCCAAGGTAGCCTTGTGCTCGTTGACGACAGTAATGAAGTGATTTCCTTTTTCCGCATACATCTCTTTCGCTCCTTTAAGAGCGATGTTGATGCTTTCTGTGGCGCCACTGGTAAATACGATTTCTTTTGGATTAGCCCCAATAAGAGAGGCGATATCCAAACGGGCCTTTTCCACGGCCTGCTCCGCCTCCCAGCCAAAACTATGGTTGCGGCTAGCGGCATTTCCAAAAACGTTCGTTAGAAAGGGCATCATCGTTTCAAGCACGCGTGGATCGAGTGGCGTGGTGGCGTGATAATCCAGGTAGATGGGCAACTTCATACGGCAATCCTTGGGGTGGCGATCGATTCAAGCGAAGTGGCTTGAAAGATATCGATTAGTTTCTGATTGAGGGCTGTCATCGGAGTGACCAAGCGGCAGCCTTGTCGCGCGGGACACTCATTGTTACCCGGTTCCTGGCATTCGGTAATCTGCACCGGCCCGACTAAGACGTTGGAGATATCAAGAAGGCTAATATGCGAAAGTTCGCGGTTTAGTTGGTAGCCACCATGATTTCCGTGCGTCACTTTCACCATTCCTGCATTCTTCATCATCTGCATGACTTTGCTAAGGAGCGCTTCAGGAATATGGCACGTCGCAGATATCTCCCGAACACTGGCCACTTTCTGAGGTTCCTGAGAAAGGTGGAGTAGAGCAATAATTCCGTACTCCATTTTTTTATTCACTCTCAACATAAGCGCCTTCTTACCGACAATTGGCTGAATTAGACTCAACGGTTCTTATAAGACTATTTTAGTCCAATTTCTACTTTCTTTTATAGTCGGAGAATTTGCTATTCATGTCAAGTATTTGGACTAAAAATGTCTGGATGACGTTAAATTATTAATAATATTATAAAAAATGATTAATTCGCTACTTACTGTGCCGCGGGTCGCATAGAGAGAGGAGTAACGAGCAGTTCAGAGGAAATTGTCGGCTGACCTAAATCTCTCTAGAATCCCTCTGGAATTCCAAGTCGCTAAGTGTTATCCACTTAGGTCTCTTCAAACCAGTTGATTTATTTGGTCAAAAAAAGAGGTCCCCATGTCCGAGCCAAAGAAGCCAAGGTCGACGTCCACGTCGGCACCGCGCAGTCGAGCCAAAGCCAAACCTGCAGGCGAAAAAAAACGGCGTGATGAGGTTCAAGAAGAACAGATTCAAGTCGACGATCTAACTCACGTAGAGGAGTCCATGACGGAAGAAAATAGAGAACCCCAATTGGAAACACGAGCCAAAGCTGCCGCCTCGTCTACTGAGGAAACGAGCGATTCCACTGAGGTTGAAGCCGATGACAGAGATCGCGCCCCAGCGCGTACCTCGAATTCTGATAGAGACTATGACGATCGCGATACGCGAAGCCAGTCATACGACGAGGATCGCAGGCCTGCTGCCCCGTCCCGCCGTGAAGAATCCAGGCAGCCTCTGGGACCTGCCGATGAGTACCAATTTCAAGTCACGTTCGACAGACAATCCCGAAAGTATTTAGGATCCGTCGTTGAGTTTTCTGATGTGCAGGTTTTCGCTAATACCCCTGAACAGGCGTTAGAAGACGTTCGAATGGCCGTTGAAGACCACATAGAGTTCGCTCGCCGCCGTGGAGAGAACGTTCAAGATCCCATGGGCACCAAGGTCTATCCTCCCACGTTGACGGTAAATATTTCTCAAGGGCTTTTCCGCAGATTAGATCAGCTTTCCCGATCAGAGAAAATCCCCTTCGAAAAATTGGTCGCGGAGCTTCTCTCTGGAGCCGTGATGAAAAGGTTTGAACCAGTTCGTGCCCCAGGAGCGGGAGCAAGATCGGGCGGTAGTAGCCAACCGCAGCGTCACAGCGGCCAAAACAATGAGTCTCGGGGCAATAACTCCCGTGGTCACGGCGGAAACTCCGAAAGTGGCAGCTACGGAAATCGTCGCCCCGGGCAACATTCCCAAGGTGGCCGGCATGGCGGTGGCGGCGGGGGACATCGAGGCGGCGGAGGACGAAATTCCGAGATGATGGAAAATCGGGAGAGCTTTATGGAGTATGTGCGCAATCTTGAAAAAGGCGGCCATAAAAAGCGCTAGTGTCAAATTGACTGGATTTTTGAACACAAAGAGCCTCCGGGAGTTTCCCTGAGGCTCTTTGTCTTTGTTCTGTGTGGCCTTTGCGCCAGTATTCTTGTGAACTAGGTTTTTGCACTTTCCGAAATTGCCGGCCACAATAAGGACATGGGGAAAACGGGGGAAAAGGGAAAAAAAATTAAGACCTTAGCGGTCCTTGCTGCGTGCTTTACTGCTTACTCCGCCAGCGGTTTGCTCCTGTGTCCTTTTGACGGACTGGTTGATTCTCCCAAAACCACAATTACGGCGAAGACAGCAAAGCGCCGTGTGGATCGTTTAGATGAGCGCGTCAGGGCGTTAGCGCAAGCCATTGGCGAAATTGAAATGGAACGATTTATTAAGGAGTTAGCCGGAGGAGCCAAAGCGGTTGAGAGCGCAGGGGGAAAGGAGGAGGTTCTCCTAGAGCAGTTGAAGGGTGAATTAGAGAAGTTGGACAAAGCGGTTTTAGACGAAATGGCGGTATTACGGGGCGTTCGCCTTCTGGAGCTAGGCGAAGCGGCGAAAACGTTGGATCGCCAGGAGTATTTTCCCTCATTGATGGGGGGATTTACTTACCGCCCGTCACTGCAACCCCTCAGCTCAGAAATGAAAAAAAAGAGGCTGCTGACCATTGATAATCGCGGCAGGTTTATTCAAGGGGGGAAAGCGTTCACCTCCGGTCGCATTTTTGGCAGTGAATTTTCGGCGGGAACCACCAACTACGTGATGTTGGAAAATGGGGAAATAGTAACTGGCTTTGAACACCATTCCCAGCTTGCCGGTGGATTGAGAGTTGTCTGCGCAGGATCGATTCTTGTGGAAAAGGGCGTTCTCAAACAGATTACCGAAGATAGCGGTCACTACCTGCCTTCCCCCTCTTACCTCTTACGAGTCTTGCATGTGCTCCGGTACCGCGGACTCGATCTCTCCGTTGCCCAGCTGAGTGTTCGCCACCGCATGATGGGGCTTCCGCAGTCTTTTCGGGAAGCGCCACACTAGCTAGCCTCTAGCCAGAACCGAGCCTCTTTTGGAAAAATAAAAAGCCCCAGGGAAATTCCCTGAGGCTTTTGTTATTTGCGGGCAGACGACAGACTAGCCGTTGGTCTGAAAGTACTCTTTGGACTTTACCGGATCTGGCTTCATGGTCTTTTTGCCTGGGGTCCAATTTGCAGGGCAAACTTCGCCTGTCCTTGCTACTTCTTGAAGCGCCTTTAAGACTCTTAAAACCTCTTCAGGATTGCGACCGATGCCCAAGTCATGAACCAATTGATACTGAACGGTTCCTTCAGGGTTGATGAGGAAAAGACCGCGGAACGTCACGCCACCGTCTGGCATCAAAACGCCATAGTCTTTGCCAATCTGTTTAGTGATATCGGCTAGCAAGGGGTACTGGATTTTTCCTAGGCCGCCTTCTTTGCGGGGCATCTTTGCCCACGCCAAATGGGAAAATTTGCTGTCCACAGAACAGCCTACAATTTCGCATCCCACTTCGGTGAAGTTTTTGTAGGCGGTAT
>JAYVQZ010000231.1:0-7922 GCA_043776735.1 Deltaproteobacteria bacterium
AAGAAAGCGAAGACACAAAGGCTCTGTGGCCTATTTGTTCTTCGTTGCAATCTTCAACTAACCTTTGGCGCCATCGGTTTTGTAGGACCTACAATTGGCGGATTCTCGTCGTCGAAATCGTCCAAAGAATAATAATCTTCTTCCCGTTCGATCTGTCTACGCGGCTCTCGCCTGTGGTAACGAAGGTAGGAATCATCGAAAGGGCTGTAACCACTGCGTTGAGGGGCCCGCCCTGACACTGGTAAATTCTCGGTCTGCATACAAAACTCCTTTTTATCGGCGACGAAGTTAGAATTAAATGGCAAGGATGACTCCAAGCTGTGGCACAAAGATAAAACTCGATCCCATAACTCCGAAACGGGGTTCCATGTTGAGTACGAAATTCCTTCCTAGTTCAAAATTAAGCCCAGGGCGAAAGAGTATTTCAAGCTGAGCGGAACTGCCGCCTGAGGTGGAGAAAACAGGCCCTATCATGGCACCTAATAAAGGATGAACCCCCGATGATAGCTCAAATTGAACGTATCCACTGGCAAGCAATGGAAACATGGCATAGGCGGGTGACCTTGTGACCACATAGGCGCCAAATTCTCCTCCTAAATAGATAGGGCCGCGGTGAGTGATCCGACTATTGATTCCCACGACCATCCCGGGCGAAGCACTTGCGCCACTTGTTAAAAGTCCAGCGGCAACATTCAATACTAACGGGGCGGTATCCGGACCGCCGGTGGTTTCTCTAATGGTATTAGAAGCACCGAATCCGGCAGTTGTAGCGGCCAGCAAACTGAATGCAAAAAGTTGATGTGTGATTTTCATAAATTCTCCTTACCAGCGCCGTCGTGCAACGTGCATGCCACTGTTGTCCGGCAACGAAAATGTTGGCTGATGATTTGCAGTGTCACATTTTCAAACGGAGAAAACTAAAATGAAATACTCGCAAGATTTATTGAAACTACTGGGTGTTGCTGCGGTTCTGAGCGCTATGTTCTTAATGGGTGGCTGCGGAAAAGCGGGCAAAGACTTGGCTCAGGGCATCGATGAGCCCAAACTAATGAAAATCTGGGAAGGCCAATGCTCAAGTAGCGATTTGCTCAACCTTTCCTCCCGCCAATACTACCGTTTTTCCGGTTCGGACTATAAAGAGGTGCACACCTTTTATGGCGAGAAAAATTGCGTCGGTGAAGCTATCGATATCACCTACAAAGGGGAGATGACGATAAAAGAAGCCATGGTGATAAACGATGGGGCGGCTGCAAAAGCTCGCAAGGTAGACTTTCGTTTTGATCACGTTGAAGTTACTGCACTAAACCCTGCGGGAAAAGCCGCATTAGAGAAAGTGGGTTTTTGTGGTGTCAAGTTCTGGGAAGCGGGAAAGCCGGTGGTTCTTGATGGGAAAACTGGCGGCATTGCCTGCCCACTGCGCACTGTTCCCACCGGTGAATACAACGTATTTGCCCTTGAAAACGAAACCTTGTTCCTGGGCAAAACGGGCCTTAGCGGAGGAGCTACAAAAGAGAGCGCTCGTCCGACTAGCATTGAACGTGCAGTTCCTTTTGTGAAGTCAGAACGCAAAATCGGCGGCTGATTTTTGTATTGGTGAAAACGAAAAAGACATCAGGGGCCTTCGGGCCCCTTTTTTTGGTTTCGTCTCAAAACAATACGGGCACTCTGGGTTTTAATGTCCGTTTTAACCCCTTTTGCTTCGGAATTTCACCCCTCCCTTGAGAAGGCCGGCCGCTAAATTTGGCATGCGTTCTGCAGACCTGGTTGGAAAGAAGCGTCAATAATCGACAGCAAGGAGAGGTCCCATGAGTCACGGCATTCTTGAAGCAAAGTGGAAAGAATTAAAAGGCAAAGTGAAGGAACAGCTGGGGAAAATCTCAGGAAGTATTGAACTGCAGCAAGAAGGTCAGGCTCAGCGGGTTCACGGAAAGATCCAAAAAGCGGTCGCCGATATTTCTAAAGATAAGAATGTAAAAAAAACGGCTAAAGGCCGACAGGCAATCATTGGTTTGTAGGTGATTGGAAGCATTGCCTCGGACTTCGCTGGCCGGCGGGTACTTAATAACGAGAGGGAAATATTCAGAGGATTGTTAATTATAGATGGGAAACCATGAGGAGAAAGTGATGAGTAGTAAGAATCTTGTCGTTTACGGAATTTTTTCGAGTAGGGTGGACGCAGAAAACGCTGTCGCTATTCTTAAAGATCATCAATTTCGCAGCACCGATATTTCAATTTTATTTTCTGAAACTAGCAGCTCAAAAGTTTTTGGACACAAAAAGGCATCGAAGGCTCCGGAAGGAGCTTCCGCAGGAGCCGGAACGGGAGCTGTCTTGGGAGGCGTCCTAGGGTGGCTTGCCGGAATCGGGGCTTTGGCCATTCCGGGCGCTGGTCCACTTATTGTAGCTGGGCCTCTGGTCGCTGTTTTGGCAGGTGCGGGAATCGGCGGGACGCTTGGCGGCGTTACGGGTGCTTTGGTGGGTTTGGGAATTCCCGAGTACGAGGCCAAACGCTTTGAAGGGCTCATTGGGGGCGGGAGCATTCTGTTGTCTGTTCATTGCGATGATGCCGAGTGGACCAACAAAGCCAAATCCTTATTAGAGACACTCGGTGCCCAGGACATTTCGGCAACTCACGAAGCGAGAGCGGCATTAAAAGTGGATGAACACAATCGGGTACACCTTCAGTCAGCTTAGCCACTTATGTGGATTAGTCGGCCTTGCTGGGATCTGTCGACAACGCATGGTGTTGTGATAGAGATTCTTAGCCAAACATGAAAACACTGCCCTTTTTTTTAAGGCTTCATTTATCGCTCGCCGCTGTTTTTTTTCCCTTTTTTGCCCACGCTGAAGGCCTTGAAAAGATTCTCAAAGAGATAAGTCCAGACAGTTACGCTACGGACTTGGCTACGGTAACTGGGGTAACGCCCTTTCGCGAAAAAGGCCGGAACCGGACCATCAAAGATCGGTTTCTTGAGGAGAATTTGGAGCTGACTCGCACCTATCTAAAGAGGCGGCTAAACGGCATGGGCTTTGAGACGATTCACACGGACGATTTTGATCTTACCGATTATCGGGAGCCCTACGTAAAGAAGAATCGACAGGTTCGTCCTAAAGGGAAAAATTATTGGGTAGATTATTCAGGAACCGACCGTTCAGGTGAAATCATTACATTGGGGGCTCATTATGATTCCACCGGGGCGGGTATGCCAGGGGCCAATGACAACGGCTCGGGATTCGCTGCTGTGATGAACATCGCCCAGGCGCTAGCGGCGCAAATGAAGGCGGGAGTCCGCCCTTCAAGGACGATCCGGATCGTGTTTTTTGACGGCGAAGAGATGCCTCCGTTTTTTCAAGGGTCCAAATATTTTTTTGAGGTGAGTGCGGCAAAGGGAGAAAAAAATGTCCTCTTCGTGAACGTAGACATGATTGGATATTCTCCCTCAGGCCTTCCCTATGTAGGTTATGCGGGGAGATTCCACCCTAGAGCCGCCCGGCTACTTAGGGCCGCGAATGAGTCGGGTAAGCTAGGATTGAATCTGGTTCCGTACGATCCGTACCTGTCCGATAATTTAAGTGCTACATGGCACGGTATTCCCTCGATTGCGCTCTTTGAGGAGGCTCGAGATTCTAGGGGGCGCCCGGTAGAAGGGTATGCCCATTACCATAAAGCGACAGACACTCTGGACCGGGTGAATCAACCGTATGCACTTGGCGTGGCCCGGTGGGCGCTGGCCACGACCTGGCTTGCTGCGCAGGGAAACGAGCGTTTTGAGAACACGCCACTCCAAAGAGGCAGACAACTCTTTGATGTGGCCGAAGGCTTTCGTGATGATGACGAGCCAGCGATTGCAAGAACGTGGGACCGGCTGCTGTTAAAAGACTGCAGGGACGGGATCGCAAATTTTATTCCCAAGAAATCCGCGCACTAAAATTTACCTCCTAAGTAAAAAACCGCCGGCCCACAGACCCCTAGGCGAGTGAACCGGCGGAAAGCTTAGGGCATGATGTAATTAGCCGATGTTGTCGAGCTGACCCTGCTTTTTTAAGTTTTCTGTTTCTCTCTCCTTACGCGCAAGTGAAGCCGAAAAGGTTCATTTTGATAACGATAAATCGGCTTCCGCTCATTTTGATGCCCCTGGTCTAATTTAATTCGATAAGTTGACTCACGGTATTAACGGGTTTGGGGTTTTAAATAATGCAAAAAATTCAAGCGGTTGGGCGTGGTGTTTCTGCGCGCCTACTTTTACCACTTCTTATTGTTCTTTTCTCTGCGAGCGGTTGGAGCGAGACAAAAATCCGGGTGATGACGGGCAATATCACCAGCGGCAACGATCAGTCCTACGATGAAGGCGATGGCATTCGTATCTTCAAAGGGCTCAAACCTGATGTCGCCCTTGTTCAGGAGTTTCGCTTTGGGGACAATTCTAGTCGAGCGCTACGGGAGTTTGTGGACATTGCCTTTGGCAAAGAATTCTCCGTTTACCGCGAGCCGGCTAATAGTGACGGGGCCATTCCTAATGGAATTGTTAGTCGCTATAAGATTTTAGATTCGGGAGTTCTGACCGATCCTACGATCTCAAATCGAGGTTTTGCGTGGGCCCGTTTGGATGTCCCTGGAAAAACGAAGCTTTGGGTTTTTAGCGTTCATCTTAGTCATAGCAGTGCGGGTCGGCGCAATCGGGGAGCTGAAACGATCATCGATTTTATCGCAAAAAAGATCTCCCCCGACGACTTTGTAGTTTTAGGAGGCGATCTCAATACGACAAATCGCAAAGAGCAGACGATCAGTACGCTTAAACAGTACCTAACAGATGAGCATGTGCCGGCCGATCAGGGCGGAAAAACGGGAACCAATACCAATCGCTCAAAGCCCTATGACCTTTTGCTCCCCAATAAAGCGCTTAATCAGCACCACGTCTGTGTTGATGTTATTGCTGAGGGGCAGATTTTAAAATTTCCCCATGGCTTAGTCTTTGACAGCCGAAACTTTCGACCGCTCAATGCAGTAGCGCCCATTCGGCAGGGAGACAGTGACTCGGTCAACATGCAGCACATGGCCGTTATTAAAGACTTCATCATTCCCTGATTTGTCACAAGCCCCCATCAGTGGCGTGACGGCAATCTCAGCCGGTGAACTTGTCGCCTGTACTTCGCCTTTCGGTCGGCTGATACCCCAGGCCTTTAGGCCCCAGAGATCAAGCAATACTAGGTAGTTAGAGCTTGTCGGACAGGTCCCCATTGGACACGATTTGTGAAAAATGCTAAGCCACTGCGACCGTGCGCGTCCTTCTTCTTACACCCCCTATGACCCAGCTCAATACGCCTTATCCGGCAACGGCGTATCTGACCGGATTTTTGCGTGCGCGTGGCTATGACGCGGTCCAGGGCGATCCGGCAATTGAGTTGCTACTCCGGCTTCTGAGTCGCGACGGACTGACGGAAATTGGCTCCGTATTGGCGGTGCGTTTTAACGAGAAGCCGTTAGGAATTCCCCTCTCGGTTAAGCATTTTCTTAAATATCACGATGCCTACGTCGATACCGTCGACAGTGTGATCCGATTTCTCCAAGGCAAAGATCCAACGATGGCCCACAGGATCGCTTCCGATACCTTTCTGCCGCGCGGACCACGCTTTGAAAGTTTGAAACAACTTGAGGCCAGCAGTGGAACCGATGGCTTAGAGCGGGCGTTTGGATCTCTGGGCCTTCAAGATCGCGCGCAACATTTGGCAAGTCTCTATGTCGACGATCTCAACGATACGATTCGTGACGGCATTGACCCCCGATTTGGATTGGCCCGTTATGGTGAGCGTCTTGCTGCCAGTGCGCCGAGTTTTGATCCTCTTTGGAATGCATTAAACGACGAGCCAAATTTGATCGATCGTCACTTGGATGCCATCACTGACGCTTTGATTGAAAAGCATGCCCCCGATATTTTGGGCGTGACGCTTCCCTTTCCAGGAAATGTCTACGGTGCCTTTCGTATCGCCCGTCGTGTCCGCGCGATATCCCCCAACACCAAAATTGTTTTTGGCGGTGGCTATGTGAATACCGAGCTAAGAGAACTTTCTGATCCACGCATTTTTGATTTCATTGACTACCTCACCTTCGACGATGGGGAGGCACCGTTTCTCTGCCTATTGGAATCGCAAGAGAAGCCTGCTGCGGACAAAAGCTACCTGCGCACGATGGTGAGAGAAGACGATAAGATCGTCTTTAAGAGCACACCAGGCGTTCATGACATCCCCATGAAGGAGTGTGGTACGCCTACCTACGATGGGTTGCCATTAGGAGACTATCTGTCTCTCTGCGAATTGCTCAATCCCATGCACCGTCTTTGGTCCGACGGCCGTTGGAATAAACTCACTTTGGCCCACGGCTGTTATTGGAAAAAATGCAGCTTTTGCGACACGACGCTTGATTATATCGGCCGTTATGAAGATCAGGGTGCTGAATTAATCGTTGCCCGGATGGAGAAGCTCATCGCTGAAACCGGGCAGACGGGATTTCACTTTGTTGACGAAGCGGCCCCTCCAAAAACTCTGGCGGCGATGGCCAAGAAAATAATCGAACGAAAACTCAACGTCACCTGGTGGGGTAATATCCGTTTTGAAAAGAGCTTTACTCCAGAGTTAGCAAAGTTGCTTGCGGCCTCAGGCTGCGTGGCGATGAGTGGCGGCCTTGAAGTGGCCTCAGACAGACTGCTCATTTTAATGGAAAAAGGGGTCACCGTGGAACAGGTGGCTCAGGTGACTCACGCCTTTTCTGAAAATGGGATCATGGTCCATGCGTACTTAATGTATGGATTTCCCACTCAGACTTTGCAAGAGAGCGTCGATTCGTTAGAACGAGTTCGTCAGCTCTTTGCGGAAGGCTGCGTCCACTCTGCATTCTGGCACCGATTTGCCTGCACCGTACATAGCCCGATTGGGAAAAATCCTGAGAAGTTTGGAATTAAGCTTCTTCCTGTGCCGTCGACTTTTGCACGGAATGATGTCGATTTTGAAGATCCCACAGCTGTGGATCACGAAGCACTAACACCAGGATTAAAAAAAGCGCTCTATAATTTTATGCACGGCATGGGGCTCGATCAGGACGTGAGATCGTGGTTTGAATTTGAAACTCCGAAAGCCAATGTTTCCCGTAATCTGGTCCGCAATGCCATTAAAGGCGTTTCACACCCTGTAACTCAAAAACATAGTCTGCCCCGAAAGCCTGCGAAGGGGTCCAGCTCCCCGGCCCGACATTTCCAGCGATAACTTTTTGCACCGCGATAAGTGCCGACTCGACCGTAAGATCGTAGCCGTTGGGCGTTTGGATTCTGAGTTCTTCCCGATTTCCTTTTCCATCAGTCACCTCTCCCCAAACTCTAGAGAAGGAATGGGCTCGTTCTTGGGGGGAGGGACCCGTTCCGGAATTTCCGGCCATTTTTTTCAAACCTCTTTTTACAATAGGAAGAGCTAGTAAGGGCTTCACGTAACCCATAAAGCGCATGGCTCTTACTCGACCGGGCGAAACTGCTGTGTAAACCTCAATGTGAGGGATGGCGGTGGTGTAATAGGCCGAAGCGACATCTCCCCACGGAATTTGTACGCATAACTTTTCTTTATCTAAAAAACGAATAGTTCTCGTCTTAGAGGCCAGCGGGATAGGAACAATCTTTCCGTTTTGTCTCTCGCAGCTGCCTTTATCAAGCCCTTCTATCATGGTGCTTGCGGTTCCACGGCTTGTTTTTCCAGTCGCTTGGAAGGCCAACGTGAGAGAGGTCGCCTGGGGCATTTTGGCTTTTAGCTGAGCTGCGACGCAGTCAGTAGGAACGACGTCGAAACCAACGCCAGGGATAACAGCAATGCCAGCTTTTCGAAAACGCTCCTTTTGTTTGAGAAGTGAATCGAGCACACCAATTTCACCGGTGATGTCGAGG
>JAYVQZ010000232.1:0-7914 GCA_043776735.1 Deltaproteobacteria bacterium
ACGCCGCGCAAAATCGAAAAACCGTAAAAAAAAAATGGCCTTTGCATTCGGTAAGAAAGTAGCTAGGTTAAGGCCGTTCTTGAAGTTTGGGTCTGTAGCTCAGTTGGTTAGAGCGCTACGTTGACATCGTAGAGGTCCACGGTTCGACCCCGTGCAGACCCACCACTTGTCAAAGTATTCGAACCAGTGACCAAATTATTTTTAGCCTCCAGTACCCCTCCTTCGGGCTCCCAATCAATCTTAATCATGGCGGCTTTATCCACGAGGAAGTGGATATTAAAGGTAGTCGGAAAGACTTCGATTTTGTGAACTAGCCGCTGCACGATTTTCGCCTTTAGCTGCGGCGACTGCGCAAACCCTAGTAGGTTCCCAATTGTCGCTAGGTAAGATTGGTATTCCCGAAGCTGCACCGGGGGCTCCGCCTGAAACCCTAACCGCAGAATCTCTTCTAATTCTGCTTGTGCCTGGGTTTTTAAGCCGTCGAGCCGTTGCATCTGGTCGTAGATGGGCGCCGGGGATAACCCTTTCGGGACCTTGGTTAGATGCTCGGCCAGCGCCTCGATCTGTTCCTCAACTCCTCGGATTTTGGAGCGCAGGCGATCCACATCTTTTGCCGGGCCTTGCGAACGAAAAGCTTGGTGCGCCTTTTCAATAACCATCTCGGAAACCTTAGGATCGGCGAGGAGCTTTACGATTTCCGCCCAGACTACTTCCTCAAGGCGCTTCGCCAAGATCCTTCGTGGCTCGTGGTCGAAGATTTTCTTGTTCAAGCAGGCCTGGCGCCGCGTGGTCCAATTATGCTCGTAGTAAGGGATCTTGCCGCCATTTCCATGGGCGGACTTTCCCGTCATGCGATCGTGGCAAACCCCGCAGATACACAAGCCCGATAGGACAAAGGGGAATCGATTTCCCATACGTGTTTTGAGCGTCCTGCAGTTCTTCTTCAAGGTCGTCTGCACTTTGGAAAAGATCACTTCGTCGACGATGGGGTCCCATACCGCCTTACTAGTCTTATCTTCCCCATTGTCCTTAAAGACCCGTAATCCGATGTACGCTTTGTTGGTCAGAAGATTGTGCAGGTTATCGATGGTGAAATGACCGATGCGTGGGCGACTGCCGCCTCCTTGGCGATGCTTCGACAAGCGGTGGCCGCGTTCGTTTAGGGACTTTCCCGCTGCCGCGAGATTTCCCTCGCGAAGGAAAGTGGCAAATGCCTCTCGTACAACGGCCGCATCTTCATCTTTTACGGATAGGTACCCTTTTTTCTCTGGGTGGAGAATGTACCCAAAGGGAACAGGTCCACCGTTCTTTAGGCCCCGCTCCGCGCGCGCTTTGAAGTTCGCAGAGATGCGTTCCGAAGTTTGTTTCCGTTCGAACTGAGCGATGTTGGCAATCGTGTAGAGCACCATTTCGCCTGCCGCCGTGGTGGTGTCGAACTGCTCCCTGAGGGATTGGAACCCGCAGTCCTGGCCTCACATCAGTTCCCAAATGTCGCAGAAGTCCTTGATGGATCGCGATAGGCGAGACAACTCGGAGACCATGACAAGGGTCACTTCCTTCTGCCGAATGGCCTGGAGCAGTCTTTGAAGTTCGGGGCGGTTCGTGTCTTTGCCGGAGCGGGCGCGGTCGATAAATACCGCAACCACTTCCCCGAAATAGGACTCCATATTCTTTAGCGCAACATTGGCGCGCAGCCTCTGCTCCTGGCTTTTGATGGACCCTTCGGGGTTACTTGCCTGCTCTTCCGTGGACACACGGATGTAGAGAGCAATCTTCTGGCCCTTTTGAGATTTGGGAAATGGTCGATTTTTCATTGCCGGTCCTTTCGTTCCCAAGTGGGTAAAGGTTCCGGCCTGATGGTTTTGGCTACGACTGGTTTTGGATCGAGCTGGCTGAACCACTGAAATAGGAGTTCCGCGATTTCTGCAATATTTTGTTCATAGAGCTTCGTGTCGATCGGCACCGGGATCCATTTCGGAGCGGCCTTCATTACCCATTTGCCCATATTCTGACTTCCTTACGGCTATTACCTTTTCGAATTGTGCCTGGGGGTAAACCTTGTCTTGGATTTGTTGTTTGGGCTCGTGCTATGAGCCCGAGCCGCGCGAGCGGCGGTTATAGACGCCGATCAAGATTCTTTTACGGGACCTCCGTCTGGTAGAGCGCCCCGCAGATCGAATCCGTTGGCCGCGAAAAGGTTATGTAATAGTCGGTTCAACTCTTGTTTGCCCATCCCGCCTTTTTCTGCTTCTTTGATTCGGCGATGTATATTTTGGGCGAGGGCCAAATCGTTTCGATACGCCTTGTGAATATCCGCAATCGACTTCTCAGATAGCAGCGTTTCGCCGTTCGCCAATAAACAAGAGGCCAAGTCTCGCTTCGTAATTCTTCCGCCGAGAAAATCCTTGTTAACTTTCAGCTGTATTCGATCCAGAACTTCATTCGCCTGTTTAGAGATTGCGACGATTACTGATTTTCTTTCCATCTATTTTTCCTCTTTTTTCTTTTCTGTCCGAACCCGGACATTTACTGCCAGAACCTGCTTGCCGGTGCCCGTCCTTCGTTTGATGCCAGCATCCAGCGGCTGACCACTTCCCGTCGTAGAGGGGGAGTGGTCAGCCGCGACCGGATTCGAGCAACCAACGACGGTAAGGGCACCGGCCCTGGAAAATCGCCACCTTGCCTTTGAATTTTCTCCTCACGTAACCCTTCGAGGGCCAACACCGGGTGTTGGGGGTGTATTAAGGCAGTGTTAACCCGAAGATATTTTGTCCTCTCACTAATAGGGAATTTGGACGACATCACCTCACTTAGACTCTGGTCCCCTCACCAATAGTGAAATTTGGCGGCAGCCCTAAATCCGCGATCCCCCCACTAATAGTGAATTTCGACGGCAACATTTTTTGTCACTGCCCTCGCGAGGGTTGTTCCGTTCCCGGATTCCGCTTCGGTTTCTTCCCTTCCTCTGCGCGAAAGGAGAAACCTCTTATGAAAAAGAAAACGAGATTTCAAATTTCCGCCAAGGTCGAGATAAGGTTGAACTTGAAGCTGCACAGCGTGCCGCGAATCGCAATACGGGTGGCGCGAATTTGCGCTCTGCCAGGCTTGGTAGGGCAATTGGGGGCCGGCACTGACCCGGCGAATGAGGGTGCCATCAAAAAGTTCGAAAAGGGCTACCCGGAACTAAAATCGATTTAGGCGCAACGACGAGAAGAGTTAAGGGCGATTGCGTAAACAGGCAACCATCCATAATGTCAGAACATTTCGGTGCTGTTTCGCATTATGTGCGGCGAATTAGCTCCGAATGGGCGTGTTACATATTGTACACCTTTTAAAAAAGTGTATCATTTGTAACATATGGTGCGAAAACCGAGGACGGGTAAAACGAACGTGACCGGAAACAGCAAAGCGGCTGTTTTTTCGTCCGCCGAGTTAAGTAAAGAATTGGGAAGTAGAACCGCCATAAAGAGGGCTGTTGATTCGCATCAGTTGGTGGCCTTGGGTGCAGGATTCTATTCGACTCCCGATTTCGATCCCTCCGTGGCCCAGGTTCTAGCAGTCGCGCGCTTCTTTCCCCAGGCCGTGATCTCAGGGATGAGCGCCCTAGTGATCCACAATCTATCCGATGAAAAATTAGAGAAAGTCACCGCAGATCTACCCGAGGAGTAAACCGATTCGCAACGCAATATTACAATCCCGCCGTGTAACAAAGAGTCGCTTCATTGGGATAGAGAAGATGAACTATCATGGGTACTCCATTCAAATTTACAATGCCGAACGTTCACTCTGCGATGCCTATCGAGTCGATCGGGGAGCCATTTTTTTCAAAGCGATTAAGCGCTACCTAAAGATGTCTAAGCGACATTTTGAGAACATCGCCAAGTATGACAAGGTACTTGGAACAAAAGTGCTCCGCTCGATTCAACAGGAACTCGCCAATGACTAACAAAGAAAAAGGCACTTTCGGAGAGCTCGCCAAATTCTGGGCTGCGAAAGAGGGACTGCATGGCACCCAGGCTTTCTTTCGTTTCGTCATCTTTACCTATCTCGATTGCCTATCGAAAGAGAGCGATGAATTCATTTTCAAAGGAGGGAACCTCTTGTGGTTGTATACTCACACCCCTCGGCAAACCATCGATCTGGATCTTGTTACGCGCACAGTAAACAAAACCGATCAAGTAAAAGCGATTCTCGAGCGCTCCTGTCGACATGCGGAAGGGGTGCAGTTCAAAGTCATCTCCATAAAGGAAGTTGCTGCTCAAGAAATGAAAGGAGCGGCGGCGACCATTGGTTACTCTACGGAAGACGGTGCTTCCAATAAATTTGACATCGATATCGTCTACACTCTACCCACGCGGACCACCGTATTACCATCTCCGCTTACAGGTCGACATGAACTTCACGTTGCGACTCTAGAAAATATCATCGCTGACAAGATTTCCACTTGCCACCGCTTTGGGGCAGGGAACACTCGGATGAAGGACTATGATAATCTCTGGAGACTGGCATCCGAGAATCGGCCGGTGGAATGGAAGACTGTAAGTTCGCTGCTTGCGTTGCTATCGAGCCCGGATACTCTTCGACCCGAATGGATCAATGACGAGATGAGTGCTGCCTGGAGGCGCCATATCCGTCGATGCAAGGATCTGCCACCCGAGTTGGCCTCCGTGTTAAGGGATATCAACCAGTGGTTAGGCGGAATATTGCATGGATAGGCACTTACATCTGCGCTTCAATGCAATGGGAATCAAAGTAGCTCTTTCCATCTTCCTAGGCTTAAGCACGGGTTTGTCCCTCGGCTCCACCGATGACTTTGGAAAGCCAAATTCTAAGCACGAAGATTGTGGCGCACTTTACGCGTTAATCGGAGGCGCCAAGCCAAGCACTGATTCAGTTACCCATTACAGTCTCGATGATCTAATGAAAGCGGCCCGATCGCAGGAAATGCCCATCGTTGAGATTGAGATTCAGACCAAGGCAGGAACTAGGAAAATAAAGGGAGCGCTTCTAGTGACCCCTCAATACGGCAATCCAAAAGAATTTAGAATATTAGGCGAAGACGGAACTGTTTCACTTATAGACCCCTACGATTTACGGATGGGGCGCTTTGTCGATTTCGGTGCATCGATATTGGGAAGTGTTCCAAGAAATCTTAGGGCTTTTGCTGCAACCGCGGAACGTCATGTCGTAGATCTGAGAAGTCCTGCCCATGAGAGCGAACTAGGCTTTGCAAACTCGCTTCAATCTCAAGCGAACAACCCATTCGCAAAACGATTTCTGTATGCTTTTTTTCGTCAGAATCCTGGAATAGAGAGCCAGCTTCTAAATAGGTGGTATGGAAACGACGCAAAAGCCGTCATTGCGAAGCTTTCGGGTTTAGGAAAAGACTATGTCGTGCTCGGATTGGATCCTGGGATTATATGTAGGCTAGATGAATTTGTTGCTTTTTCTAGACATATTCTCTCCCAGCCTCAATTCAAAGGGCTAGAACCTTACGAACTTCGGACGCAGTTTGAAAATCATCTAAGATTGAAAGGCCAGAAGTCATATTTCCGGGCCGTTTGGTTAACTGACAAAGAGGCCTCCACGGGCAAACCCGAGGGATTGTTTGCACCAGGGCAAATCCATCCTGATAACATCTTCAAAATTCGTGCAATGTTCGATCCGAATTCTTATTATCGACTCGGTCCGAAAGTCGAAGTCGATAGAAGACTAGGTCCGTATGGCGATAGAAGTATTTCACTTTTACAATCATTTTCTGCCTATCCTGAAGTGTCAGCCGCAGTGGCATATTATGATGTAGAACATCCCCCGGGTAAAAAGCTATTCATGATGGAGGTCAAACTGTCGCCCTTGAGTGTAATCCAACCAGAGGGCCTGCTAAAACCATCCCATGATGCCAAGTTAGATACTATCGATATGCGTTTGGGATCGCTTTTGATTCCTGGAATTGATCCCGGAATTGAGGTGTTTTCACCGTTTGGAGTGGACGCTACAGAAATTATTAAAATCGTTCCGGTGGAAGGCGTCCCAGCCAAGTATACGTATGAATCGAAAAAGACTATGGCGCCTTAGGCGCATGGAAGTTCAAAAAGTATGGGACCACCGAATTTCTAAATCATAATCGAAAGCTCATTCGATAAACCCTGGAGAAAATTGCCCGCGTCTCCTCAGTGAGCGAGCACCAGTTCCGTAAGGTCGCGTGACCTTGGACCCGGAATTTTTTTGTGCTTCAAGTTTCGGGAGGCCATCTTTACCGCCGAAATGCTAAGGCCACAATAAGCACTTAGCTGTCTCGTCCGCCACCCCGCCTGTCGGAGTTTTGCCAGCTCTTCCAGGTCAATGCGCGGCTTTTGCCATCGGGCCGGGTACTCAAGTACCACTGTTCTTGGTTCGACCACTATCGGGTAGCCTCCACCATTTTCCCCTCCCGCGTCAGAGGATCTCTCGGACGGAAGGTCCGGGAGTTTTAGTCTCGTTTGTAAGTGGGGACCATCGGAGCCCTCTGATGAATCGCCAGATGGTGCTGTCTGCATAAAGACCGCAGATTATCCGGATGATTTAATCCTTACTTGTGTTTCCTAAGAAATTTTTTTAGCACTAAGCCCAAGAGTCGCGGGGGTGCGTGTCCGATAAGAGGTAATCAACTGCCATGTCGGGGTGACGTTTCACTTAAATAATCAACCGACTTCCCATTCAGGTGGTGTTACGGGGGCGCTGAATAAATTTTTGGTTTTAAATGATCATTTCAAAGAATCCACAAACGGGTTGGTCGGCCTCATCGAGCGGCGCGAGAGCACTGGCAGGTCGGCGCGAGAGCACTGGCAGGTCGGCGCGAGAGCTCTTTACTAGTCGATCGGCAAATAACTGTGTTGCAGTTTGGAAAATGTCTAGGGCTGTAAAGCAAAATAGGAATCAAAACAGGTCAACGCCTGTTGAAGGCGAGCTACATTTACAAGCTCAATAAGGTAACTCTGCCCCTCTTGCTCGCCGGAGTTCCCTTGGATTGAAGTTACGCGCATCCCCAAACTCTGGATCGGCCCTTCCAAAGTCGCATATCGCCAGTCGGGTTTTGCTGGTGGCGCATCATTCGCACATTTCTCAAGAAGAGCATTGGGACAGTATTTAACTAGGCGCTCGTTTAATGTAGCCCACAGCAAGTAATCGGCACTTCGCACAGAGACTATGCCCTCTGAGTCTTTTATTGATTTTAAATAACTGCGAAGTGTTTTCCAGTCAGAGGCGTGGCATTCAAAGGATTGAACAAAGGGCCCAGCCACTTCGACCGAAACCGTTTTACAGCCGGATACCAAAGCCAGGAGCAGTAGGGACGTAGTTATGAGTTTAATTTTCTTAAACATGACGCACGGTATAGTTGATCACTTGAACAAAATCCAAATAAAAAGCGCAAAGTCAGTCTAAGTATCTGTAAATAGAAATTTAATTTACTTAAGTGCGGGGAGCATTTCTCCCAGAAACTTGGTGTTTTATCGCGGTAACGTCCGCTTCTGTTGCGGGCGCTCCCAAAAAAACTGGTCGCTGATTTTTCCTCACTTCGTTGACAGGGCCAACTCAAAAACAAAAAGATGGCGCAAACCGTAGCCTTAAATAAGTCGGGTAGATTTCCTATTTGAACTTGATTTAGGGGCAGTTTTTTTAAAAATCGAGGGAATTATGCGAAAATTCATTTTGGGAGTGCTGTTAGTGGTGGGCGTGATTGTGGGGCCATCGGCGTCGGCTCAATACGGATATGGCGGTGGCGTCACTGTGATTGTAACTCCCGTGTACCCCACTCCGGTGTATCCCGTTTATCCTACCTATCGTGCGCCAAGCGAAGTGTGAAAGGAGTTTGTGAGATGCAAAGATCACCACCTTAGAGTTGAGCAAACAGAGGTGAAGAAACCACCCTGGTGG
>JAYVQZ010000233.1:0-7909 GCA_043776735.1 Deltaproteobacteria bacterium
CTGTTCAAAAGCAGAAGATTGTTTTTTTAGGTGCCTTGCTTGGGCTTCTACTTCTTTCTGTTAACCCCATTCTAGCTGAAGAGACCCACACCTCCGACGATCCCAATTCCCCCACGGCAAAAACTGAGGAACGTTTACTTCTCACCCGCCAACAGGCCTTAGTGCAGGGGTTGAAGGGCATGCAATTGGCAAAATTTCCTCTTGAGCGGCTGGCCACGTTGCTTCAGGGTCGGCCGTCGACCACGCCCGAACAGTTTAACAATCTCTTGGATCTGGCGATGGAAGCCATGCCAGGAGCGATTACGCCGCAGCAACGAGAAAAACTCCGCAAACTCTACGCGGATGAGCTGGGTTCGGTAAAGTCGGCTCCAGGCGCAGAGTTTGTTGCCGCAGCAAATTTATTGGCGGCCAAAATTCCAGTGAAGGTTCCTCAAAATCAGCCAGTCAATCCCAATGTTCCCCAGGACCCTCAAAATATCGCGAGCACGTTATCTGGCGCTCCCGTAATCCCCGGTGCCCAGCCAAAAAGCAACCTTGATGCCGACGCATTAAAGGCACTCGAAACGAAACTAGCTTCTGTTCAGCAAGGAATTTTAGCCCAGCAGCAACTCTTGCAGGCCAATCCTGGCGGCCCCTTGGCGCAGCAGCAGTTGGGCGCACAAGGCAAAGAAGCGGGAATTTTGGAATCTCTGCTTGGTTTGTTAAAAGGCGAGCAAAAAGACGGTCGGGGAGGACGGGGAGACCGCGAAGGGCGCGATCGCAAGGCGGAGCACACGACTCCTGCCGCCGCAAAGAGTACTAGCGACGAGGAACCTAGCAAGACCGCCGATACTACAAAAAAAGACTCAGAACGTTCCGATAGAAACCGGGGAAATAACAACAGCCAGCTTGCGGGAAATAACCAAAATAACAACGGCAACTCAAGTCAGAACGATAAAAAAGAGGGCGATAAAAAAGAGAAAGCCGAGCCTATCATTCAGGCGGGTGAATTAAGCAAAGAAAAGAAAGAGAAAACTTCGGCTAAGACTGACGATAAAAAAGACGACACGAAAACTGACGATAGCGCCTTAGCATCGGCCACAAATCTTTTTAAGGGAATGCCGCTAAACAAAAAGAAAGACCTCGGTGCTGGAAAAACAGGCAACGTGATTTCTGCGGAAAACCGCCCTTCATCGGCCCGCGTTTCCGACGACGGCAACGGCGGTGGCGGCAATGGCAACACCGGTACCGGTGCCATCTCAGCAAGTAAAGCCGTCGCCAACGGCAATGGGAACGGACTAGGAGAAATGCCAAAAGTGGGTGGTGGTGAAGAGAGTGGCGGTGGTGCTGGGGGTGGAGGTGGACAAACTTTTAATTTTTTAAGAATGACCGAGTATGGAACTGCCAGTTCTTCTAATGGAGATTCTATTGCAGGCGAAGCGGTTGTGGATGGCGGCGGAAATGACGAAGTGATCACGCCCCTCAGACGTGCTGGACAAGTAGTGACGGGCAGTCTGTTGCGGATGATGCCGGTAGTAGAAGTTGGCCGAGGCTGGATCCTCGACAATGTAGGACAAATGAGAAAACGACTTTGTGAAGGGCCTGACAAAACTAAGGTGGGTATCTGCTTTAGACTTCCGAGAAATCCCCGTTCGCTCTCCGAACAAGCGGGAAAAATTTAGTTCCCAACGTTCTCTCGGACCGAAGGTTCGGGAGTCTCAGTCATCGGAGCCACAGCGCGAGTCCGAGAGATTCTCCGACTGAGATTGCCGTCGCGCCCGGTCAGGGCTTGTGACAAATACTTTTAGTGGATCTCCTTGGGGGCCCGTTAGGGCTTCGGTGACAAAAAAAACCGCCGGCGAAAAATTCGCCGACGGCTCTTTGGAAATTTTAGGTGGTTAAGATTAGAAACGGTAGGAAGCGCCTGCCGTTACTGACCACTGCTTCACCGTCGTGGCAAAGTTATAAGAAGGGGCTCCGCCAGCTACTAGGGGCGCACCGGCTCTGTTTACTGTGTAGGAAGGGCTCAGCATAAAGGCGAGGTCAACGTCGAACGAATCGGTGACCGCGTAGCCAGCCCCCAAGGTGAAGTGCGTCTCGGAAAGCGCGGGAAAAGCCACCAAGTTCAACACGTCGAGGCTGCTTTGCTTGATTGTCGTGCCTTGAAAATTAACCGTGCCCGCGGGGTTTAGCCCCGTGGCGCTTTGGACGGGCGAGCGGCCATAGTTGAATCCCGCACGCATTGCCAACTTTTCTAATTTGTACTGGGTTCCCAAGGCAATCACGTTTTGATCTTTCCAACCAAGATCGCCATAACCTGCCGTTCCCTGCCACCCGATAAACCGATAGTCCAGAGCCACTCTCCAATTGTCCGTGACGGAGTAGCCGACGCCGGCAGCGATTTCGGTAGGTTGCTGGACCTTAATGTCGTTGAGAGTTGCAACAACCCCAGCAGCCGGTCCTAAGAGAGACAAGTTAATCGCCCCTTTGTGGGTATTAGCCACAGGTTTAACGCTGTAAGTGACCCCGATATCCAAACCTTTGGTAGGAGTTACGCTAACGCCAATTTGACCGCCCATGACAACATTCCCATTGGCGGTGCGAACGCTTTGGCCAGTTCCGGCGAGGTTTTCATTGGTAACCAAGGTGTTGAGGTTAAAAATGGGAGAAACACCAACGCGAATCCACTCATTTACTCGGTAAGCTACTGCGGGTTGGATCTTCATTAGGGAGTGTCGATCCTGAATCCCACTTAGGCCAAGGTTTGCAGCGAGGCCCGAAAAATCTACGACACCTCCCCCATGCGCTCCTGCCGCCAACCCTAGCGTTACCGATTCATTCAGTTGATAGGCGACAGCAACACCAGGAAGTAAAACGACGCCGCTTTTGCTATCCGCTCCGCCGGCCGCTGTAATGTTGGCGGTGGGGGCTTGCTTATAGATGGTGGTGATTACCTCGGCGTTTATCTTGCTTTCTTTAAACGCCTGGGTGGACAGAAGGGCAGAATTCTTATGAATGGCATCAAACGAACTACTGGTAGAGCCAACGCCAGTTCCTCCCATTCCATTGGATGCTGGAGAGACTCCGATGAGTAGACTACCGTTGGCCGCCCAGAGTGTCTGAGACATGCTGAGTAAAATCACAAGACTTTGAATTAGTTTCATTATTATCCCTCATAAAAAGACGCAGTGCGTTGTCATCTTGACGTCTGCCAATGATAGTCAGAAAGGCTGAAACGACAACGGTTTAGTTTATTTTACCGTTTAGTGAATTTGCCTTACGCCCCGCCCGAAAAGTTCCGAAACGAGATAACAGGCCTCTATTTTTATGATGCGACGCAACTACCTTTACCCAACCTTCCTTACGACGCTAGTTTTGTCGATATTTCCCCTGCTTCTTTTAGGCAGTGCCAACCGTCGTGCGGTGATTGAGCAGGTGATTCATCTTGCTCCCTACCTAGCCTCGGCGCTCTTGGGTTTTTTGGGGTTAAGACTCAACGAACGAGCGATTTTCTATACTGCTTTGTTAGTGGGTTTAGAAGGAGCCCTGCTTCGGGAGCGAAGCTTTCCCCTTATTTCAATGCCGGTGATCAACGCCGGCGTAGCTGTTGCTCTTTCGTTACCTGTGGGTTTGGCTAGTCTCTTTTTTCTCGTTCCGCTTTTTCCCCGGGGCTGGAGAGGCGTTCTTTTTCCCGCTTCGGTGCTTTTGCCGTTTCTTCTGGCGTTTGTGGGGTTAGGAAACTGGGTGGGCCTCACACGGGCCATCGCACAAAACAGCTTTTCACTTTCCCTCTGGGGGCTTTTAGTCTTTGCTCTTTGCACGCCTTGGACTTTGAATCGGTTCAGCAAAGAGGTTCGCGTTTTTGCCGCCCTCGCCTGTTTGCCTATTTTTTGGCTGCTGGCTCAGGTGATTCGAAACGGGCTCACGGGCCGAGAACTCGACCTTTCTATTGCTCTCTCGTTTCTCTCGGCACAAATTATATTGTGCGCGGTGACCTTCCGATTGTATTGGCAAAAAGTCTATCTCGATGAACTCACCGGATTGCCTAACCGCCGAGCGCTCAACGAGCGCCTTCCTATTATGGAGGCTCCGTATTGCGTGACCATGTTTGACGTCGATCACTTCAAAAAATTCAATGACTCCTATGGGCACGAGCAGGGAGATCATGTGTTGAGGTTGGTGGCCCGCATTCTCGAAGGTGAGTTTGGCGCCAATGTCTACCGGTACGGTGGGGAAGAATTCTGTGCGCTGTTTGAAAAAAGCGAAATCGACGAAGTGGCTTCGTTCGTAGAAAAGGCGCGTGAGCGACTGTCGACACGTGAGTTTACCATTCGTGCCTCACCGGAGCTTCGCGAGAACACCTCTTCCAAAGACCGCAATGTTCTTGAAAAAGGAAAACCTCGAACTCAGGTTACCGTTTCCGTAGGTGTGGCCGCCTCAAGCCGTTCTCTGCGTCGGCCGGAGGATGTTCTTATCGCTGCCGATGCCGCTCTTTACCAGGCTAAACAAATGGGGCGAAATCGAGTTATCGTTGCCGAATTTAATTCTCGAAAGAAATATTCAGCCGGTTAATAGATGAAGTGCCATTCTAGGAGCGTCGTCAGAGATCGCTTACTCGCCTCAAACGGATCTTCGAAGTAGCTGTGAATTCCTAAGTGGGGCCCCAACCGTTTTCGTACCCCAAGCTGGCGCACTTGAGTGGCATCGCTCTTAACATTAAGTGAAGTGCCATCGGCGAGCTTAAGCTTTGCGGAGAAAAGGCGCGTGGAAGAGTCATACCCAACGCTTTCCACGGGGGTGGAGGCTAGCGCGTACATCGACGCCAAACTAATGGCACCATCGGTGAAGGCCGCTGTGGTATTGCCAACCGAGCTGATTTGATCGGGATCTAGTTCGTCAAGGGTCCTCCCAAAGAGAAAGACGGCAAGCGCCTGTTTTTCGGGAAGTGGGGGCTCGCTTATAATCCTTGTCCTCGGTCTATCAAGCAGCCCATCCACTAGGAGGCTGATCGTATAGTCCGTGTAATAAAAATTAATTTTCCCTTTTACTTCGGTTTCCGTTTTCGTAGTTGCTGCAATTAGCTGGAAATATTCGACCTTGGCACTGCGACGGAATAGCTTCAGTGGAAACGTTGCCACCCGAACCGAACCGGTAGCCGGACTGTTGCTTGCCAAATGCATGTTAACTTCAATGGGCACCGGTTTCATGGCAACCGGCGCCACAAGGTGAAGCGGCTTTCCTTTGGCGGTAAACAGGGAAATATCGTACGTAAAGCCGGGGCTCTTATTTGCACCCTGTTTCCCCTCTGCCTTGCTCTCCTTTTTTGCGCTGCGAAAATCCTCAAAGCGCGCATCAGGAAGCATTGCCGGAGGCGTTCGGTATTCGATGTCGGGAAGCACCAATTTGACTTTTGCCAATTCTACTTTGGCCTTCAAAAACGAAGTTCCCATTTTGAAATCGCCAGCGGAATTAAGCACGAGACTCTGTGTGGGTGAGCTAAGGTCGGTGTTTAGAGTAAAGCCAACCACCATGTCTTTGAGTGGATATTTAGCTTTGCCCCCATACGAAAATGCAATTTTCCCATTTAGGCTGTTAAAAGGAGCCGGAATTTCTAAATCTGTTTTAGAAAGCATCTTTACTATTTTTTGAAAGTTTTTAACTTCGATATTTCCCTTGGCGTCAAAGGTCCAGCCGTTAGGAAAGTCGTTGAGTAGTCCATCGACGTTGATACTAACCCCTCCTCGGCCTTCGTTTTGCCCGGGAAAAATCGGGTCGACTTCTAGAGTAATCGCGCCGCCTACCGGCTTAGAGTCTGCTGCGATACGTTCACGTTTTAGATTTACACCAAGGACAAGTTGATTGCTGGGTTTGATTAATCTCGAGTAATTCGCTCCGCCGGCTTTTGGTAAATTCAAAACGATATTGACGGGACAGCCCAATTTGGCGTGCTGAAAGTTGCCCTCATCAAAAAGAGCGATCTTGCATCCTTTTGTATTAATCTTTTTCATTGCAGGATCTAAGTCTAAGGCAGTAGCAAAAACTTCCGCATCGATTCTGTGCGTGTATTTGATTCCCTCCAATCGACCATCAATTTTTCTTGAACGGCGGCCTTTAGCCTTTTCTATGTATTTCACATCGACAAAAAACTTCATCCCCTCTTTTTCGATCCCCTGAGTGTCCGCAACGATGGCGATGGTATTGCCCTCGCCTAGGTTCATTCTGACGTTGGCTTTCACAAAATAGGGATCGTGGTAGGAGAGGGCTCCGGTACCTCCCAATTTGGTCAAACCAAAAGCAGCCGAACTTTCTCCAAATCGTAGGTTACCTTGCCTGGGGAGGTTCCCAAGTGAGGTGGGAATTCCGTTTTTAAGATTCCATATGATGTCTAAGTTGGTCGTTTGAGAACAAACCTTCCAATCTGCGTAGGTGGGAGCGTAGGGGATTTGGATTTCATTTGGTGGTGTCTTCTTAAAAGCACAAAGCGCCTCCGCCGCCAATACCAACTCTTTTTCCCAAAACGTAACGTAGTTGGAATTGAGATTGGCGTGATTCCAGGAAACCGTAATGTGTTGTTGCGTGTTGAGGTACCATACGGCCAGTCGCAACGTCTGATTATTGAGAACTAGAGAGGGCCGTAACAGGGCAGCGACAACAAACCCTACGATTAAAGTCACGAGACCTGCGACAAAAAGGAGAAGCCCTTTGAGGGTTTTCTTAATAAGGCGTCTCAAAACTCCTCCCCGTAACTAAAAAAGAGTTGCCAGCCGGAGCGGGAGTCGTTGATTGAGTTTGATACAAAGCCGCGCGAGAATGTTGTACGAATTGCGCCAAGCGGAGACTCCCATCGAATTCCAAAACCTGGGGAGGTAAATACTTGGGGATCTAGAATGGCGGGCTGTCTTACCCGCGTGCCCAGGTCGGTAAACATTAGCGGCTGAATTTGGTAGGGAAAAATGTCTAAAATTCGCGCTTCGAAACTTACAAAGGCGGAGGTGAGTGCTCCATTGGGACCGGGCAATTGAGATCGCGGAAATCCTCGCAGATCGCTGGAGCCTCCAAGAAAATGGCGAAAGGTCTGTGGCAGATTTGCGACGGACGCGGAATCAACAAACGTGGTTCCTAGAGATCCTCGAATCCCCAATACCAAAACCGCAGGGTCAAAATCGAGATAGTTATAAAGGTATTCGAAGTCGAACCGTAGCTTTTGCGCTGTGATGTTGGCGAGAGCTTGTCGCTCGGTCACGGCTGCGGTGAGACCTATCTCAAAACCTTCGCGTGGGCTATTTCGATAGAGTTCGTGTCCGTGATTAGTCAGTTTGAGTGAGCCGTTGAACGAAAGAAATTTATTGTCCTGGGGACCTGGACCGCGAACGACACGCATGAAATTTAAAGTGGGACCTACGAGCAGAGTTAGCCCCATCGTTTGATTGTCCCACGTAGTTCCCGGTGTGAGTTGAAGCGTGCCAGAATATCGTTCGTAAGGTTTTTCATCTTCCCGTTTGAGCGAGAGCAGGGGACTAAAGTGGATCCGTGATTCATAGGGGAGAAAATACCACTTTGGTTTAATAGCAAACTCTTGCAGACGTAAGGAGCCCGATAGCGCAAATTCTAGATTCGATCCCATCTGCCCTAAACGAACGTGTTTCCACGAGGCGCGGGCGGACGGCCCACGTTCCGTGTTAAAACCTACACCGAAATTTAGCGACCGAGGAGGTCCGGTGACATTCTTCTGCGCCAGCCAAACACCGTCATCGCGGCACAGGACACTAAAATGTGTATTTTGAACGACTCCCTCGTTTATTACTCGGTTTTCTGTGACGCGAAGCCAATCGCCGTTAAAAGGCTGCTGTAACCGAAAGGCGTCATACCGGCGAAGTGCATTCCCATCAAAGTCAGCAATGGCATCGGAAGAGACTGAGAGAACCGTCGC
>JAYVQZ010000234.1:0-2057 GCA_043776735.1 Deltaproteobacteria bacterium
GGCGCAGGAGCTTTGGCTGCCGTCGCTGCGGCTGGAGTTAAAGGCCCGGACGCTATTAAACATTACACCGCGTTAATTAATTATCTGACAGCTGAGGCCAAGGCTTCCTACGCCACTGGAACTGTGGTCGGGGTTTGCCCACCAGGAGGAGGACCCCTCGCCGCAGGGGCGGGCGTGGGAGGTACGTTTGCCTAACTGATATAATTATTGAGGGCTTATAAAGATTGGAGATATAGATGGCATCGGGCTTTTCGGCAATTTTAGGTGCCGCAGACCTGGCGAATAACATCGCCAGTGCCGCTAAGGGTCTGGCCACAACGTTTGGCCTAGCCAAGGCTGACCCCGTATTCCCTGATAACAAAGCTCAGGGGATAACCGCCGACTTCCAAAGAGAGCATTGGTATAAAGCTCCTTCTCAAGGACTCTACTCTTTTTCTGTCGAACCCATCGGCAAAGCAAGCATCAGCGAATTCCCAGCATTTGTAGATAACATAAAATCTCTTTTTGGGGGTCAGGGCCAAACCTTTGGTGAATTCAAACTCCCGATTACTCCCCAAGAAATCAGCCAGACTGAAGACTTTGCCGTGTCGATTAAACCGACCCAAGGCGGAACCGTCATCAATCATTCGGGTAACCGTTATAAGACTTTGAGCATCTCTGGCACAACCGGAGTTGCTCCCTTCAAAGGTCTTCTGGGAGCTTTTAAGGGTACTGGCCTTGCGATCGGTAAACCTGACGAGCTGCAGTATCGAAGCGGTTACGAGGTGTTCCAACACTTTCGCCAGTGGATGCGGGCTTATCACGATGTAAAGGCAAAGCCCGGTTCACAAAGCCTCCGGATGATGTTCCGAAACTACAAGGACTGGGAGTTCCTTTACGTAGAGCCCATTAAGTTCACCATGAAACGGGACGCCTCAAAGCCTCTTCTTTATAACTACACAATTCAATTCCGTGTTATTGGCGTCTTTACTATTTCTAAGCCGATTTTCGATCTGGTAGTCGGCAAGCTGAACGAAATCAGTGTGGCCGCAGTCAATTCCTACGTGTTGATTAAAAAGAACAAAGCAGTGACCCAATACTTTACCGGGGTCACTGATGATTTTGAGCAGTCCTACAACAACCTAAAGATGGCCATCAAAGCTGCTGAGAAAAAAGAACTGACCTTAGCCGAGTTCTCGAAGAGTGACGCCAAGAACCTGAGTTACAAAGAGACCCTTCAGGTGTTAGGGGCCATTGCTCAAGCCATGATTCAGGAAGCTTCAAACCCAGGTGGCGGAGGCGTTAGTGGGGGCTCACCGTTAGATGAGGGTGCAGAAAAGCTTGAAGATCCAGGCGCTCAAGGTTTTGGATTGGCTGCCATAGCAGCAAACCCTTCTAGCAGCACTCCCGGACAAGCAAAAGCTCAGCTGGAACAGCTTTTGGATGGGCAAACTGCGCTTCTTTCTAAAATAAGCGTGAGCGTTCTCCCTGCAGCAGTGCAAAAAGTTTTGATCGCAAAGCAGACAGCGGCAGCTCTTGTATCGTCCGTCGAGGTATCGAATCTCCAGGTTCAAGCTCAAAACATCGCAAATCAGTTATCTGAGGGTCTCGGCCTCGGAGACAATTCTTTCAACTCCATCTTTGGCATTACTCCTGCGACAGGCATTGTAAGCAAGAGTGAAGTCACCGACGAGCAATTCGAGATGCTCTATGCCTTGAGTCAGACCGTCTCTACGCTCGATGGTATTTTGTCCTCGGATAAACTGTTCGATACCAACGCGGCGCTTTACAGCAAGGCGGGTGCCTCCAACGGCGCAGACACTGTAGGCCAAGGAATCTTCAGTTTCCCGAACAAGAATGCCAGCGTTAAGGAAGGTTATCTTTCTGCAGGTCAGACCCTAGAGGGCCTTGCCCTTTCTGAACTTGGAGACTCCGCAAGGTGGACAGAGATTGCTGAACTGAACGGTCTCAAGGCTCCATACATTGTGAATGATTCGGCTTTGACCAGCCCGAACTACATAGTTGAGTCTGCGAATTACTCTGACCCTACGCAAATTCGTGATCTCCAGATCACTTAC
>JAYVQZ010000235.1:0-2053 GCA_043776735.1 Deltaproteobacteria bacterium
GCGTGGCAAATAACTCAAATCCAATCGGCTGAAAGGGGTGCCCTTTCTTAAATGAGTCCGAGACATAGAGTCCTAGGTAACTATCCTTTTTGAGAACGCGTGCCATCTCAGCGATTGCGTTCTCCATTGCACGATAATATTTGCCACTTCCTGCATCTAGCTTTCCAATGCACCGGGCATCGTCAGAATATTCCAAATGGGTCGAATAGGGCGGATCGACAAAAAGAAAATCAACGCTTTCGCTTTTTAGGGGAAGGCTTCGGGCATCGGCTAACTCGATTTCGGGCCGTGTCGGGGCTAAATCAAAACCGATTCCCTTACGGTTAGTGTCACGGCAGACATCTAGCGTGGTGCCGCTTCCGCACATGGGATCAAGAACGGTGTCGCCCTCTTTGGTGTACCTTTGCAACAAATTCCAGATAATCCAAGAAGGCGTGGCCCCCTGATAGTGTTTGGAGCCCTGTTCCCCTTGCCCATAGTGTTGAGAGGGATATTCCCACAGCGTGGTGGTTTGAAGCTCCAGGGCAGGCCGTTCCCACAAACGAAAGGGTTTATTTCCCCGACGGGTTTTGGATTGGCCTGGCCGTTGGCCTGGGAGATTGGGTCGAGATTTTACAGGCCTGTTTTGATTTTGAGTATCGTCGTTCATTGAGGGCAGCAATATAGCCAAAAGACCGCCTCATTTCCACTGCCGCTTGACGGCACAGCCGGTAACGCCCACTCTTGCCCGATGATTGGAAAAACCTTTCACTACGATCTCACTATCTTAGAACGGCAATTAGATACTTTTGGCCATGTAAACAACGCTAAATACTTAGAGATTTTTGAAGAGGCACGTTGGGACATGGTGACTGAAGGCGGATTTGGGATTGAGGACATTAAAATCTCCGGAACCGGCCCGGTCGTTCTTGCGGTAAACGTTAAATTCAAAAAGGAGCTAAAACTCCGGGAAAAGATCCGGGTCTCCACGACTACCGTCTCCTACAATAAGAAGATCGCCATGATCCGCCAGTCTATTACCAATGAATCTGACGAGGTTTGCGCTGAGGCCGATTTCACCATGGGCTTCTTTGATACGATCGCCAGAAGACTTATCTCTCCTTCAGAAAAGTGGAAACTAGCCCTCGGGATTGGCAATTAAGGTCACTGCATTGTGAAGTTTTTTTCAGGCTGTCTAATGTTTTTACAGTGTGTGTAAATTTTAGACAGTAGGTTAACCCCTCTGAATTTGTCGGATAAATCTGATTCGTCACCAGAGAGTGTCGAAAGTTTGGTCACAGAAGCGATAAAAGTTAGACACTCCCTTTCTCTTTTCTTATTGCAATTCTAGGCAGTTATCTATTTTGCCACTTCTGGCACACCCTTCGCAGTAGGGGAATTCACCGCGAAAGAAAATTTGGTGAGAAGTTAGGCCGGTCACTTGGGGGTGAATCATGTGGCGAAGTTTTGTTGTTTTACTTTTCTGTCTGCTCTTAAAAAGTAGTTTTGTGTTGGCGGCAGAAGCACCAACAGAAACTCCGCTCACTGAGGTGACAGAGCCTGCTGAAAAAGCGGCCATCGCCGCGACGTCCGACGGGGACACTATCGTTACGATAGACTCCAACAAGCAACTACAGGTCGCTATGGTCACTGCGGACCCCTCCGCTTCTCAAGACGCTGTTTCGGTTCTGGGGGTACGGCAACGGTCAACGACGGACTACACTTTGGCTTTCACCCCTTTGATGGGGACCACGATTTACACGTCACATTGGAATCAACTTGTCAGCAACTACTACTCGGCCGGACTTGCGGTTGAAGTTCCCTTTACCACTGCGCTTAGTTTGGAAGTCGAAGGCAGCTTTGGTGATTACGATATCTCGTACGCTGCTGCCGGTGTCCCCTATTTCCGCCATGGATTTCAGGTCTACACGGCGGGCGCTCATGCGAAATTTGCTTTGCTTCCAGGTGGGTTTAGTCCTTACGTCGGTGCAGGAATGGATGCCCTTTTGTTTGAAGGGCTGACGTTTGGACCACCGGTTCCGTACACCTATAACCGCTGGGTGGGGGCCGCCGT
>JAYVQZ010000236.1:0-2041 GCA_043776735.1 Deltaproteobacteria bacterium
CGTCATTGTTCAAGCCAAAGTGATGAACCACGCCTTCCCCTTTGGGCCCAAAAACACCAAGGGAGTGGGCCTCATCCACATAAAGCCGGGCACCATACTCTTTGGCGATTTTAGAGACCGCGGGAAGATCAACAAGATCTCCGGACATGCTAAATACGCCGTCCACGATCACCAGCTTGCCACCCTCTTTAGGAAGGCGAGACAAACGGCGGCGCAAAGCTTCGGGATTGTTATGGGCGTAGGGAACCGTCTTTGCCGCTGAAAAGCGGCAACCATCTAAGATACTGGCGTGATTCTCACGGTCGCAAAGGATAAAATCATCCCCTTCTAACAACGTAGCCAGCACGCCCTGATTCACAAAGAAACCGGTCGAAAAAACCATTACGGATTCTTTTTGTACAAACTTGGCGAGCTCCTCTTCAAGTTGCTCATGAATGCGCAAAGTCCCGTTCAAAAAGCGCGAACCCGTGCAACCAGCCCCATATTTACGGATGGCTGCCTGAGCCGACTCAAGCACGCGTTCATCATGAGCCAAGCCCAAGTAATTATTGGAACCGATCATTATCTTACGGCGGCCATTTACGATGACTTGGTTCTCGTAGATGCCTTCAATGGAACGGAAGTAGGGATACAGGCCCAGCGCCTGGACGGTCTGTACGTCATTGAATTCAGCGCATTTGGTAAATACGTCTTTGTGGCCGTCGATCATCAGTTCTCCCCACCAAATTCACGCCCAAACGAGCCCACTCGTAAGCTTCGCCAGTGCGTTAAAAACCTAAAATTATCATCAGATCGTAAGAAAACGTAGTCAATTCAACAATTTAGTGAATTTCATTCTTTTAATGAATGACGTTCACTTTTTGAATTGGTATTTACTGCCTATCTGGGATAACGAACGCTTTTAGCATAAAGCGAAAAAAATTGGTTTCAAAAAAGCATCGGGCCTATGGGCATTAAAGAACGTAAAGAACGCGAGAAACTTGGCCGAACCCGCGACATCCTGAAAGCGGCCGAGCAAGTTTTCCAAGCAAAGGGGGTCCTTAATACGACCCTTCAGGACGTGGCTAAGGCCGCTGAGATCAGCGTGGGACTCATTTATCGTTATTTTGATTCCAAAGAGGATATTTTTGCCTCGCTCGCCCTCAAGGGGGCCGAACAGTTCGATCAAGATCTCAAAGAAATTTTAAAAAAGGCGGCTCAGGCGTCTAGAAGGCGAGCCCCATCCCATCAAGTACTCACCCAAATCGCCGAGAGGTTCTTTGTCTTCTATTCTCCGTACGGGGATTACTTCGACATGCTCCTTTATTCCTACAAGGGAATGAACCAAAAAGTGAAAGTACAGGGAACCACCGTCACCAAACTTATGAGCGTTACTTTGGGGAGTTTGGATCAGCTCAAAGAGTATATTTTGATCTCCCCAGAGTTTAAGGCCAAGGATGAGGATGAGGCTCTGAGGGCTACGTTTTTGCTCTGGAGCCTTTTGTTAGGCCTACAAAAACTTTTCGATAGCAGTGGGCGCGGTCATCTTTTTGCCTTTGGTCAGCCGGAATTTATTCGTGACATGATTGGGCAGATCTACCGCGGGATCGCAACGCCGGAGCCTAGTTCCCGTAATTTAAAATCGCGATTACACTCCTCGACGGAGGCTCGTCATAGCTGACCTTTTTCCTTGGAAGCCACAAGCAATTCGGGCAGTTTTCACTGACCTGGATGACACCCTAACGCTTCATGGTCAGCTTCCCAGTGTGGCTCTTGCCGGTTTAGAGAAACTCAAAAACAGCGGTCGTGTCGTGGGTGTGGTTTCTGGCTGCTCTTTTGGGTGGGGCGCTTGCCTCATTCGGCTGCTTCCCATCGATTTAATAATTGTTGAAAACGGCGCGGCATTCTTTACAAAAGATGACCATGGCATTCACTGCGTTGAATTGACCACTAGGGAAAACCGCAAAACTCTCCTGGCTCTCTTTTCCCATGTTCAACGGTCTTTCCCCCAACTGCGCTTGGCCGGCGATGATGAACTGAGACGATTCGACTGCGCCATCGA
>JAYVQZ010000237.1:0-7794 GCA_043776735.1 Deltaproteobacteria bacterium
TATCCAAGTGCCTCAAGCCGTTGCCTCCAGTCCCCTTACCAATCAAATTGATAAGCTGTTTTAAATAAAAAAAGGGAGACGAGGTCTCCCTCATCTCCCGATCCAATGCCTCTTCACTTAGAAGAAATAGCGTTGACTATTTTTTGGTAACGTCGAATTTATCATCCTGTTTTGTCGGCTTGTGAGAAATGCTTACCGTTCCCGACTCGGTTTCGACTTGGAATTGCACTACCGTGTTGTCGGGATCTACATTTTTACCGTTGGAATTCCCACTCGTCAGGGTGTACGTGCGGCAAAAGCCAGGACAACGGGCCTTCACTTCGGTTTGGCTAGCAAGTTGAGCCAGGTCACCCTTGGCATCGGCAAAGCGAACGCTGTAGTACACACGGCCACCTATTTTTTTCACACTGTTGACACAAACCTGTGTAGGTTCTGCCGCCAACTTAACTGGACCAATTTGAGTCGGCCTGTCTTTATCAAAAGTAAAACAGGCGGCAGAGGCCCCCTGTGCTGCCATGAAACCAAAAAAGAGAACCCCAAGAAATGCTTTGTTCATAAATACCTCCGTCCATTTGGTTAAACACAGTAAATGACTCACTGCAACAGGAGCTGCACATCAGTGAAGACAATCGTGGACAGAGTGTACAAATTACCGTGGGAGCAGATCTGAGCCTGATTTGAAACTATTGAGAACTACTTCTTGGCAAAGAGCGAAACGTACTTACCGTAGCCTTCTTCTTTCATTTTCTCCACCGGTACAAAACGCAGAGCTGCGGAGTTCATGCAAAAACGTTTTCCGGTAGGCTTGGGGCCGTCTTCAAAGACGTGTCCCAGATGAGAGTCTGCCAACTTGGATCGCACTTCAGTTCTGGTGGAAAAGAGCCGCTTATCTACTTTGGTCACCACATTTTTGTCATCGATGGGCTTAGTGAAACTGGGCCAGCCAGTTCCCGACTCGTACTTATCCAGTGAGCTAAACAGAGCCTCTCCCGAAACCACGTCCACGTAGATTCCCTCTTTGTGATTGTCCCAGTACTCGTTATTGAATGAGCGCTCAGTGCCTTCCTTTTGAGTGACGTCAAACTGGGTTGGGGTGAGCTTTTTCTTAAGCTCCTCTACGCTTGGTTTTTTGAAGTCTTTCACTTTGTTTTTTTCTCCATAAATCGGCAACGTAACTACTAGGACTACCAAGAGTCCCGCCCCTACGAAAAGATCAGATTTCATTGCCATAAGACTACCCCACAAAAAAGGGACCGCAAATCCCTGACCCAACCCAGACCAAGCCCCTTGATCCGACTACCGATAGTGGCTATGTAGAGGGCCGGTGAAAACGCTCTATTCATTGGTCTACTGCCTCCTCCTTTTGGCTATTTCGGTTCCCGGTCGCAGCGCTGCCTATTTTGATCGCTATGAGGTGACCACTGACCGGAGTGAGTTGGTGGATGCCTATATCATCAAGCCCACAACCCTGGTCTCAGATGACGGGGACGGCCTGTACGCCAGGCTTAACTTCTCTTGGGAGATGGGTCCCAATGCCCAACAGGCTGAGCAAATCCTGGAACTCGCCGCCACTTTTATTGACGATTTTTCCAAACGCTCAGGCCATCTCAACGCCAACACGCGGCCGTTTCATATTCGGGAGCTCGAAAACTTGCGCAGAGGAAAGTGGCCAGCTGTAGTGGTGACCCGTAAAGGGGTGCCTACCGATGTTCTGTTGGTCATTGCGATCGCGGTGCCCTGGGGAAAGGAAAATCTTCCGTGCCAGGAACGTTTTTCCAAGAGCGGTTTTTTGCCAGCGAGCGCTTTTGAAACCACTCCCCACGAACAAAGTGGTTTTGTTTTTCCGTTGGCGATTTTGGAAAGGGATCTAAGCCACTTTGCTTATCGAGACTCTCTCTCTCTCCTCTTCTCTCAGTTGCCTTGGCAATTAGGACGTCCGGCCGAAATTAAATTCTTGGTGCAAAAAGAAGGGGCCAAAGGAAATTTGGCGGCCCTGGGTCACGCGCTGATCACGTCATTTGGTTTGCATCGTTTTACTCCCGAACGTTTGACGCGGGAACAGATCCGAACGCAGGTCGCCACGATGAATCGCCCCGAAGTGAAAGAACCCTTGAGGCAAGCGCTTGATCAAGCAGAACAAAGCCAACTCAACGCTCTGCACTCATCTCCTGAAACAGGTGCCCACCGCGGCTCTTACGTTCGGGCCCTATATGCCGGCCTTCGAGAGACGTTGTGGAGTCCAAATGGATTCCAACGATTTGCTGCGGTTTCTTCGCTTTACGCTCATGTGAGCGAACGAGAAGCCGTAACTGGCGGCAGCCTTGCCAAACTATTCTTACGACGATTTGGTTTTCCGGAATTACCCATTCTTGATTTTAACGAATCGGCAAGTTTCGGTACCGAAGGGATCCGAACTCGAATTTATCAACTAAGTTTTAAAGATTTTGATTTCACCACAGGCCGAAGCCTAAACGCCAATAGCCTGGAACTAGGCCGTGGAATGAACTGGGATCACCCCCCCCTGCTTCCCCTCAGCTGCCCACAGATTCTTGACGAGTTTGTGGGACGGATCCTTAAACAAGCGCGCCCCCACCTCCCGGCGATAGGCACAAAGGTCAAATAACGAATCCGACCGCCATTCGTTGGGTCGGGATCGGGCCATTCCTAAAATTTTAAAAAACTGGTAGGAAGGGTGGCCGAGTCGCAAACGGTCCGTTTTGTAAGGAGTTCCGTGCGTTTTTTTCGTCTCATTCTATGGGGAGCCAGCTTATTTGGGTCCGTAGCTGGTCACGCTGATTATTTGCTCTCCGACTTGAAGGTTTTGCGGACGAAGAGCTCAACTCTGGTTGCCGTTTATCTGGCGCCCAACCAATACCTTACCCAAGAAAACTACCGCGCTACCCCTACAGGTATCCTCTTAAGGGACGCCGCCAAAGAACTGGCCAACCCCGCAGGATCCTTCCTGGTTAGCCAATATGAAGAGTTTTATACAGGTAACGCCAAAGCGCTCGGCCACATCCGCGAGGTAGTGGCGCCCGCGGTATTAGACGGCAAAATTCTCGATGGCCGTTCGAACCTGCTTCTTCTTTTTCGCGACGGAAAACTGGTGGGCATTTTAAAAGCGGCCTGGGTGACTGCCCAAACACCGGTCTTCCCGTTTCAAGTTGGTGCGCCGGGGGCTCTTCCCCGATGGCCCGAACTCGACTCAACGCCCGCTCTGGCAGCTCTAGCCAAAGGGTATGTGACTCGTACGGAATCACGCGAACTCAAACATCTGGCGGGGGACTCTACCCTCCCTGAGGACATTGTGGGTACGCTCGCGTACTTCGGAAGTTCGTTTGGTGTGTTTGGCGTTCGGCGGGAGGCCGTGCGTGAGGGGAAGCGCTTTTTTGTGGTGAATAGCGAGCCCAATGCCTTTTTTGTGCACACGGGCTTGCCAGAGCTCGCCCTTTATTACCGGCGGCGCGGTGGCTTTGAGGTGGTGCCGGAATTAAGCAGCCCTGAGCATGGCACCGTGCTTACGTTACCCGCCTCGAGGTGGAACATTGACTCTCCCCTGAGCAGCTCCTTGCCGGGCCGGGTGAGCGTAAAGACGTTGCTGAGTGAGGGCCGGCTTGAAACTTTCGACAAAGTGGCGCTCATCCGCTCTCTGGATCACTACAAGCCTTCCTTGGCTACGCTATTAAACCAGGTACGATCAGGCACTTTTACGGCGGTGACCGACGATGAACTTTGCCCCGAAAGGCTAGCTGGCTTTCTTATAGCACCTGGTTTTCGAGGGACGATCGATCCCTGATCGTGCTGGGAATGGCCCGTGATCGTGCTGGGAATGGCCCCTGATCGTGCTGTGAATATTCCATGATCGTCCCCCGACAGTGGGGTGTTACTCCTGCTGCGCTCCCGATTCCGGGATCGGCAATTTCTCAAGCGTCACTTCGGCAAGATCGTAATTGGAGAGCAGAGTCTTCCCCCCGTTGCGTTCGTCTGCGGTCAGCAATCCTGTGAATTTCAAATGCAACTTCACTGGCTGCAGGTGAACCCCGAAACCGCCAGCGGAGGTGGTTGGACCGGCCGGATCAAGCACCTGGCCTGGCTGGGGAACGCGGCATAATTGGGTGGCGGTGATTTCGTATCGCCCTCCTTTTTCGAAATCTCCCGTGCGACTAATCTCAAGGTTCTTGGCTGGCTCACATCGCTTGGCAATGTTGTGCGAAAGGAATTTTACGAAGCCGGTATATACGGGAAGTTTTTCCAGGCAGCTACGCACCTGCTTTTCGCCGTTGCTACCAAAGCCTAACTCGAGCACCGTGGGGCGCGCGGGGAAATCCTCGCACAGTACGAAGTCGGCTCGTGATACCCCAGCCAGAGCCAACGCGCCTAAAAGGTAAATTTTCTTCATTTGCCATCACTCCTATTTTGCCGCGAAATAACGCGGTGTTTCTTGGTTTTCGATTAAATAATACATAAGTATTAATTTAAGCAAGGTAAATTGAAAAATTGCGCCATAAAACGGTGTAAACTAATACAAAGGTACTATTTTTAGGAAAGTGGCCATGCCCAACAAACTAGAGCATCTCTCCTTTCCCCAAGCGCAAACTAAGGGCGACCGCACTCGATTGCGAATCGTTGAGGCTGCCCTGTCGGTTCTTGCCCATCATGGGGGCACATGCCTTACTTTTGAAGCGGTGGGGGCCGCGGCTAAGATGAATCGCGCTCAGGTCCGTTACCACTTTCCCGAACTGGCGGCCTTAGTTCGGGACGCGATGAAACTAGTCGCGCACCGATCGCAGGAATACACAGTCCGCAAAATACGAGCGGCAAAAACGCCACGCGAAGCTTTAGAATGTTATCTGGAGGCCGCGTTCGATTCGTCAGTGGCTATTGCCGAACAAATTCCTCTCATTCTTTATTTCCAAGAACGAGCCCTTCATGAACCCGAATTTCGCAATCTGTACGCCAAGGTTTCCACTGCGGGTAATGAACGATTGGCAGCGCTGCTTGCCACGGTGGCTGGACCACTTGCCGAGAAAGGGGCAGACCTTGCCCTGCTCGCGTCCTCTATTCGGGGCCTGTTAATGGGTCTGCTCTTTGAGATGCACGTGCGCCAAGAGCAGGCAAAAAAAGCCAGCTACGTGGCGCGCGCAAAACACGCAGTAGTTGCCTTACTCTCCCAAGCCTTGATCAAAGGATTTGAATAATTTAGATAAAAAAAAGGGCCCCTTTTCAAGGACCCTTTCTCAATTTTTATTCGATTACGAGTTATTCTTATTCTTCGTCTTCTGAGTCTTTGCTGTCTTTGTCGTCTTCCGTTTTTGGAATAGGGCAACTGATGGTCACCGGCTTCTTTTTAGTTAACGTAAATGTGCCGTCAAGCGCATGCCGCTTTCCTGTAATTCCTGAATTGCCCACTTCTGCTTTAAGCAACCCGCCTTTGAAATCCACGTCGATGGCAGACTCAACATTGCCCATCATCCGACCACTAGCTTTATCGACAATCGTGGACCATTCGGCAGGTTTTGCAGTGTTTGAGTTGAGTTTACGTTTAATGGTCACCTCAACAGGAATGCCGGGCTTTTGATCGAAGCCACGACGATCGATAGTAACCTCGTGTTGCTCAGTACTATGTGCCTTATCCAAAATCCGATGTCCCGTGCAAACTAGCATGGACGCCTGAGCGGACGTTGCGGTCGAAAAAAGAACCAAACCAGAAATCAAATTTTTCATTATTTTCCCCTGTTAGAGAGATGATTGTCGCAATGCATTATTAGAGTCAAGACGGATAAAAACAGGGGGTGCCCGTTATGTGGGTATCTGCTCACCACGGCATAGGTAACCAGCGGGCAGAAACAAAAAAGGCCCCAGAGTCCCGCACAGCAGACTCTGGAGCCCCCCTTTAATATCAAATCGGTTCAGGGGAACTAAGCGGCACGAAGGCAAGGCTTCTTGTCAGCGAAGTTCCAGTTACGATTCAATTTTCGGTACGTTTTTACATTTTTTCCGTACGTTTTTTTGGCTTCCATCTGGTGACGGCGCACTTGGAAATTTACGAAATTGTAATAGCAACGTTGAAGATGGGCACTTAAGAACGATTTGAACCAAGACTGGGGATACGTTCCGCCGACCTTGAATTTCATTCCAAATCCACGAAGTTCATTTCTCATCAAAGAGTAAAACTGGTTAGCTTCGCCAGAGTGGATGAAATTTCCAAGGAAGATAGGATTTCCTCCATAGTAAAAACCAACTTCATAACCATTTCCGACCGTTTTCAAATAAGAACGGCAGGATTTGCTTCCATTTCGGTACGTATTCGTTTTCAATTCTCTTCCTCCAATTATCAATTTAGTAACGCTAATGAATAAATCGGCGGAAGTTCGAGGAGAGGTAAAAGAAAAACAATGTAGATTTCTTCATCTTGCCCTAAGCAAGAGCCCGCAGCGCAAATAGCCAGGAGTGTCATAGTTAATTTGCCGCATTGCTCAACGTTAGAAGAACACCAAACCTTAAGTTGGCTGTAGCGATTGATGAGCTGAATGTTTTTCCGTTAGAATGAGCTGTTTTCGCCTTTATCGCGCGTAAGGAATCGGAGGGGTTACCGATGATTCCAAACCTACTTGTTTTTTTAGTGCCGCTTTACTCGTTTGGCGTTTCCTTACCTGCAAACGGGGCCATCTACGAGGAGGCCCACCGAATATTGGCCAACGTCAAGATTACTGCCTACCAACACACCACCGACGTGGATGAGACTGTGGGCCGTTACCTGGTCGATTGTTCGGGACTGGCTTATTACGCTTTGAAGCGATCTGCACCAACCGCCGCCAAAGAGTTAAATAGCGCCGTAAAGGAAACCTTCACTCCTGCCCCTAAGAGGCCGTTGGCCAAGCACTTTGTGTGGTATTTCGAAAGACTGGAAACGAACAACTCCCCCCTATGGGAATCGGTTTCGAGAATTGGGGACTTGCAGCCGGGAGATTTTATTGCCTGGCTAAAACCAGAGGACGTCGTCTCAACCAATACGGGACACGTAATGCTGGTGGCTTCAATGCCGGTACTAAGCCATGAGGAAGACGGACGTTGGGTTATTAAGGTAATCGATTCCAGCCTTACCGGACATGGTCTCGGCGACCGTCGAAAAAAAAGCGGACCCAACGGCGTGGGAAGTGGATTCATTGGTCTTAAAGATCAGGGTGACGGGCTCCCCGCGGCCTACTTTTGGAAGGGAAACGAAGGCGAACGGTCGTACGTTACCAAAATCAAAATGGCCCGCCTAAAATAAGAAGACTTTCCCGGTAAGAAACCAACAAAACACATTTATATTCAATAACTTAAATCAAAACTATTGGAGCCTGTGCCGCGACGTGCTATACCGTTCGGCCAATGATTATCGAAAATGTCCTCGCCGAGCTTTTGGGAATGAAAGTCATTCAGGGCGCCAGTGATCGTGGAGACAAGGTCACCAACCACCCTGTTGATAGCGGTCAGAGAAGAAAAGTCCTTTTTATAACTGCTGTTGTTTTAGGCGAAGCAGCGCTGCTAATTGCCGCGTGGTCTGTTGGCCTCCTCGCCTAAACCCCCCTTTTTCCAAATCGTCAGCTCGGTATCGGGGCTAGCCTAGGCCATCCGGCTATTTCTTGAGGAATTCAAACGCGCTAGTGCTCTGGCGCCGACCTGCTAGTACTCTCGCTCCGACCAGACGGTACTCTCGCTCCGACCTGCTAGTGCTCTCGCGCAGCTCGATGGGTCCGGCATCTTCTCCACACTGGTGATTTTCTCTACCAAGTGCAAGGCCAGCGTTGG
>JAYVQZ010000238.1:0-2030 GCA_043776735.1 Deltaproteobacteria bacterium
ATATCGAGAACGAGGGAGGTGCCGAGAGCCGTTCCATCGCTCTTCCATAGCTCACTCCCATGGGCCGAATCGCTAGCCTGAAAAAGCATTACCGATCCCACAGCGGCAAAAAAACGGGGACTGCTTGCCGCCATTCCGGTGTTGATATCGGACACCAAGTAAGTTCCCCCCGACGAACCGTCACTCGCCCAAAGCTCAACGCCATGGATTCCGTCGTCGGCGGAAAAGAAAAGCTGATTTCCCAGCACGGCAAGATTGCCAGGATAAGAGCCCGCCGTTCCGGGATTAATGTCTTTTACCATCCCCGTTCCGGCCTCGGTGCCATCACTTTTATTTAACTCGTAGCCCGCGCCCGGATGGTAAGCCATAAAAAAGAGCGTGCCGTTCACGTTGGTGAGAGAGCTGGGGACCGACGGGGCCGAGCCCGGATAAATGTCTTTTACTAAAACGGTTCCCGCCGTTGTGCCGTCCGTCTTCCAAAGCTCGGTACCATGGACGCCATCACTAGCTGAGAAATAGAGCGTTTCGCCACTAACCGTAAGACCGCGCGGAGAAGAACCCCAAGCGATTCCCGTGGGCGCAAAGACACCCGGTCGAATGTCCTTTACTAAAAAGGTGCCGGCCACCGTACCGTCGCTTTTAAAAAGCTCCTCTCCGTGAACCCCGTCGTTGTAGGGAAAGTACAGAGATCCTTTGTACACCACCAAATTAGCGTCTATCGACAAGGGCGAAGTTATCGCCGTTAAGGCGACCCCATCCAAGACAGAGTCGCCAGACGGGGTACCCGGCCCCGCCGTTTTTTTTTGAGGAGCGATTCCGCAAGCGGATAGAATAAACAGGGAAATAAAAACACTAACACAATGAAGAGGTTGGCGAATTTTTAACACGGGGTAGTCCTTTTCGACGTGCGCGGTATCTTAGCCTAGCGTTAAATTGTAAAGAAATTATGCACGGAAAAGGAAAGGAAGCTGCGATTTTCACTTTTGATGAGCCGTTTGTTTTTGGCGGCCGCGCTTTGCCTCCTGATAGGCAAGCTCTGCCGACACCTTGAAATTGTGCAAAAACCTTCATTTTTACGCCTAAATTGCCGTCCCGACTTTCGTTTATACTGAAACCAGTCATTTTTCCTTCCCCCAATCGGTACGAGGTGCATATGAAATGGAAATCAAAAAATACGGCAAAGGCCCTTATCTTTGTTGTCTTCTTCTCCGTGGTGGCCCTGGTCGGCTCCTGCGGTAAGAGCGGCGCTACCGATCCGGGAACTTCCACCGACACGACCTTTTTACCCAATCCTGCTTTATAAAAAAATTGGCGCCCATAAACTGACTTAGGAGTTGCTATGAAACTGGCATCAAAAATTTCGTTCGTTTCGCTCGCCCTTACGTCCCTTATCATCTTACCCAGACTAGCTCTGTCCGCAGACGACCCGGACCAACTGAGCCCTTCTAAATTAATGTTTGGAGACGAGGAGGCCGGGCAAGAAAAGACTAGCGTGGAAAATCTCCAGAAGAAGAAATTTGGAGAAAAAGGAATTCTAAATGCCGTGCGATCGTTCTTTGCTCACCTTGAACACGGCCCAATGAAAATAAATGCGGCTGGAAACTATACGAAGGTGGTAGGAGATTTTACAATCAAGGCCACGGCCGGTGTCTCCCCCGATTCCAACTACGAAAAGTCACTTTACGTGTGGGTTTGTAAGAAGGCGGACGATTGCACCTTGCCTGCTAATTTTAAGCCTGTGCTGAGTGCAAATTTTACCTACACCCGGCCAAGCCCTACGGAAAAAGCAACCCTGAACAAGGGTCATGTTGTTTGTGACCCGGTTTTTATTAGCGGAAAGCTTTTGAAAGATGGCGACGACGATGGCAAAGACCGAAATCCAAGAGAAGGCGCGGTGGAATTGACATATGATTTGGGCACACTTGGCGCCCAGACCGTTAACGCAAAAGCATTTTTTCTTCCGTTTGGTGCCGCGTCACCCACAACGATTGCCGCATCCGCCAAACGATCCGTGGTGGCCGATGTGAAGA
>JAYVQZ010000239.1:0-2030 GCA_043776735.1 Deltaproteobacteria bacterium
TCTACTCTCCGATATTTTTTCGCAAAGTCATTTTTTATTCAGCTGATTCTTTTGCTTTCTATTTCACTTCGCTTCGATACTGGTTGGGCGAGCTTGCCTCCTATGGAACGCTTCCCTTTTGGAATCCCTATTCAAATCTAGGAACGGGTTTTCTCTACAACACCACAAATGCCTATTTTTATCCTTTTCATTTGCTTGGCTTTTTTCTTTCTCCTTACGCTCTGTACCAATCTTTGTGGACCCTCCATTTATTGATTCTTGCCGCTGGAGTGCTTCGATGGGCAAAGCGGGTGAATGCCTCTTGGGAAAACCGTTTGCTTGTGGCAGCTCTTTTTATTTCCTCTCCTTTTGTTAGTTTGTTTGCCGTTGCTGGTTTTAACTACCTTTACGCCATGACCTGGTCCGTATGCCTACTGGGGGAGTGGGAAACTTCTAAAGGCCATTGCTTTTCGATGCCAAGGTTTCTGCTTTTTTGGACGCTATTATTGGTGAGCGGTGAGCCCTTTTGTGCGATCTATCTTGGTTGCTTTTTCCTTTATCAGTTTATGAGCGCTCGTTTTGCAACGCGGGCCTTTTTGTTTGGAATCTATTCCGCCCTTGTAGGAATTCTTATTTACGGGCATGGCATTCTAGCGGTTGCCTATAGCACTCGCCGCGCGGGGCTGGACCCGAAATGGATATTGGCCTTTAGCTTCCACCCGTTTCGGTTTCTTACTTTTTTAGCACCCTATTTTTTCGGACATCCTGTGCATCATACTTTTGTTGAGGACTCCGTCGTCAACTCTGGGCCAACGACCCCTCGTTTTCTTTTTGATACCGTTTACCTCCCAACCGCTTTGTTGATTTTGGTCGTCTTGGGCATGGTGAGATCTTACAGGAGTAAGCAATCCCTCATTTGGCTTGCCGCAATTGCCATTGGGTTTTTCTTTTCTTTTGGCAATTTAGGCCCCATGCGCTTGCTGTGCTACGTTCCACCGTTTTCCATGTTTCGCTATCCAGAAAAATTCACGGTAGTTGCTGTGTTGATGCTTTTGCACTTTGCATTTCGTTCTGGGAGTGACTTTTTAAGTGAATTCTCGTCTCCTTGGGCTCGAGCGATAATGCTCGCCGCAGTTGTGATTCCCTGCCTCTCTTTCAATGGAGAGTACGGAATCGCTCTTACCAGCCTTGGTACCTTTATTCTTGTACAGATGTATGAAAAGAAACGACTTACCCATACCATGGCCGTTTTAGGAATGTTGGTGCTTGGTTTTATGCAGGGGGCGATAGGCCTATCTCCAGAGAGAATTTTGCCTGTTTCTGAAATTGAAAAGGAAAGCGACGTCGCCACCTATATTAAGAGTAATGTTGCTCCCGCTAGCCTTGATCGGTTTGAAGTCACTCCTCAAATCGCCAATAGGGACTATCCTCACAAGTACCTGATCTATGGCACCAATATGTTGACCCGAAGGTCGACCGTGTTTGGGTACGACAGTTTTATGACTCCGTTTCTCCAATCGGCAATGAACCGATTGACCGGAGACACCAGCAAATTCTCGCCGCTTCCCAATCAGATTCTTAAGACCCAAACCGTGGACGCCTTTATGAAGCTTACCAACATGAAGCGATTAGTGGTCGACGATAGCTCCCCTATCGCCCCCCTACTGGGATCAGTGCGCGAGGATGCCAGAGTTTTTAAGGTGGCTCATCAGGAAAATGGGTGGACTGCGCTAGCCCCCTACGGGGATAGTTCTGCGCTTTGGTGGTTTGGGGAGATGGAACAGGAGAAGGAAGGGGCTGATCTCCTTCATTGGCCACCCACGGTCGAAAAACAAAGCGCTTTCTTTCGGGGAATCGAACGTAAGTGGGCTAAGGTGACGATGCCTCCGCCCTGTGAGAATTCTGCCGGTCGTCCGTTAGACCAATCTGGAGTTCGCTGGGACGGGAAAAATGAATTTTTGCTTCAGTTCGAAGCCCCTTGTGCAGGTTGGGTCTTTTTTAGTGAAACTGCTTTGCCGGGTTGGCGCCTTTATATTGACGCGAAGGAGCAG
>JAYVQZ010000240.1:0-2029 GCA_043776735.1 Deltaproteobacteria bacterium
CCGTTAAATACCACTCTCCTCTTAAAATTAGCCAGTACCCAGAATATCGACATTGATTACGTCTCCGAAAATCCCGAAGGTTTTCTTAAAAAAGAAAAAGGGTACGAGGAATGGCTCCTTTCAAAGGCTCACGTCGATGTCACTCCGCTTGTGATTATCACCGACGCCAAGGAACTTGAAATTTCTACAGGTAAGCCTGGACCCTATGTTGCTGAGGCCCATAGCCACGGCACACTCTTCAAACACGGGTTTGGACTTTTTTTGGGCTTGGATCTTTCCGATCGCGAATACAATTGGGGTCAACTGCCACTGGAAACGGTAGAGCGGCTATTAGGAATGAAACCGTATTCCCTCACCATTGAAAAATACGGCCTTGAGTTTAAGGAGATCGAAAGCGCCCTTAAGAAAGTAGGAGTTCCCTTGGCAATGAAAAAAGGCTCCGACTTCTACCGTTTTCACCGCATCGAATCCACCGGCTGGCCCTCGTTGCTTTTTGGGGCGAAGGGGCGGGATGATAAGCCGTAATTTTCGCTTTCTCTAAACCAACCTTAGCTCTCTCGGTCTAGCTCGGCGGCGCGTTGGGCTAAGCCTTTTACTACAGAATGAAAGAAGGCGCGCTTCTGCAATTTTTCCTCCCCAAACCTATCCACAAGTCCCTGATGAATGGCGCTTACTCGCGCAGTACCACCCGTACAACAGACTACGTCAATCTCGCACGCCTTCAGCCCGGACATTGCGACCGTCTCATCCAACTTATCTAAAATAGCCTGCACCTGATCATGGCTGGCCTCGTCAAACTGAGACTTGCTCATCGGAAGATCAAATTCAAGGCCGGGATAATCTACTTTTACGTGGGTTTGCAGTTGTTCGGAGAGCTCACGCTTAGCTTTCTCGATCTTCTCAAAAACTTCAAATCCCACCTTGTCCTCAATGAGAATGAGGAGCCGATCCATTCTTTCTCGGTCTTCTTCGGTAAGTGCCCATTTCCGCACCGTCCGCAAAAATTCTTTTGCATCCTGAATTGCTAGGAACGAGATGTCTGCTGGAGAACATATCTTAGCAATCAAGTGAGAAGGCATACGCATCACGTTGGTTCCAAACGGAACCTGGTACTCCACGTTGGCTCCAAAAAAAGGGGAGATATGCCGACGCATCACGGCCCCGTCTAAGGCATCGCCAGCTACCGCAATTCCGCCAATGGCTAGTACGTCCGACGGTGAAAAGTGCTGTTTCCCAATGCGAATGACGGTAAAATCTGAAGTTCCCCCACCAAAATCTCCCACCAGCACGTTTTGAGTCTTATCAATCTGGGATCGAAATTCATAGGCCGCGGCCAATGGTTCTGGACAAAATTCTACCGAGGTGAAACCGGCCCTTTTGGCCGCCTCATTAAGCCGAGTTTGGGCATACTGATCATCTATATCATCTGAGGAGAAACGGGCCGGCCGGCCGATGACGGCGCGAGTAAAGTCCATCTGAAAATGGTTTCCGGCCCTAATACGGATTTCCTTGAGAAACAACGCGATGAGATCTTCCAAATTGAAGGGACGGTTCTCAATAAAAGTACCCACAAAACTTCGGTTAGGAAGTTGCCGCTTAATCGAACGGATGAGTCGCCCATCCGACTGATTAATCACAAACTGGCTGACCGCCTCGCTTCCGTAATAGACCTTATTCTGATTAGGAAAATAGAGGAGTGTTCGAAAAATGGTCGGGTCCGAGGCCCCCGGATCCAGGGGAATAGGATCATAAAGAACGTTCTCGCCAGCGGCAGCCACTAGGGAGTTACTGGTACCGAAATCGATCGCTAGAATAGAGGGTTTTGCTTTCATTTTGTTCCGGGAGTGCAGGAAGTGACGACTCTACTCACCCATTAAACGAGTGGCTAGCCAAATACCGACTTACTAATCGCTTAGCCAAACTCCTGAGCCTTCGATAAGGAGAAACCGGCTGGTGGGGAATGGCGACCCAGCGGTCATCATTTTTCATGGTTTCGTAGTACGGGCATGTCGCGCAGGGAATGTCTTTG
>JAYVQZ010000241.1:0-7777 GCA_043776735.1 Deltaproteobacteria bacterium
AAGAAAAAAAAGCAAGACAGTTGGAAGAAAAGAAGAAAACCTCGGAAGAGGATTCAAAATAGTTATTGAGGCAGAGCTCCCCAGAATCTTCAATTCTGAGGATTATTAGTTTTTAACTACGGCTTCGGTAATAGACCGTTGGGCCGCCAAAGGGTCAATGGGGCCGCCAACAAGACCTACCAAGGGCAATACTTCTCGAATGTTCTTTACGAAATGGAAGCGGATGGTCTTTTGAATCTCTTCAGGGATTTCTGGAAGATCTTTGCGGTTTCGCTCCGGTAAGCAAAGCGTAGTGAGCCCGGCGCGATGAGCAGCAAGGACCTTTTCTTTAATTCCACCGACCGGAAGAATATTTCCCTGCAAAGTAATTTCGCCGGTCATGGCAAATTTTGAATCTATTGCTTTACCTTCTACTAAGGATTCCAAAGCAAGAAATAGAGCCACGCCAGCTGACGGACCATCCTTGGGAATGGCACCAGCCGGAACATGAATATGAAAGTCACTGCGCTCGTATTTGAACGGGAAATTCTTCCCCCACCAGCTTCTTAGCAAACTTAAACCGATCTGAGCCGACTCTTTCATCACTTCGCCGAGTTGGCCGGTAAGAATGAGATTTCCTCGCCCTTCAACGCGGGATACTTCGATGTGAAGAATCTCTCCGCCCACGGGCGTCCATGCCAATCCTGTGCTAATTCCGGGTCGACGAGCACCAGCGGCCTCTTCTACAAAAAATCGTGGCGGCCCAAGCATGACGTCTAGGTCAGCAACGGTAATACTTACCTTCTCCGGGGGATGGGCAGAGGCAAACTTTTCAGCGGCAGCCCGACAAACTTGCGAGAGTTCCCGGGATAAATTTCTCACGCCGGCTTCTCGCGTGTAGCTGTCGATAACCTCCGAAATCACCTCTTTGGGGATGATTAGCTGCTCGGGGGTGAGGCCATGCTCGAGCACAAGGCGGGGTATTAAGTGCCGTAAAGTGATTTCGAGCTTTTCATTGCGGGTATAGCTCGACATTTCAATAATTTCGAGGCGGTCTCGCAAGGCTGCGGGAATAGTCTCTAAAACATTTGCCGTCGTGACGAAGAAAATTTCAGACAAGTCGAATGGCACGTCAAGGTAATGATCGAGAAAATTATGGTTTTGCTCGGGGTCTAAGACTTCTAGAAGTGCGGCCGCGGGATCTCCGCGAAAATCTGCTCCGACTTTATCTATCTCATCCAACAAAAGAAGCGGGTCCTTCACTCCACAGCGTTTCAGATTCTGCAGTATGCGTCCTGGCAAGGCACCAATATAGGTGCGTCGGTGACCGCGAATTTCTGCCTCGTCGCGAACTCCGCCAAGGCTGGCACGAATAAAGGAACGGCCTAAAGCACGGGCAATGGATCTCGCCATGCTAGTCTTTCCCACTCCTGGGGGGCCAAGTAAGCAAAGCACGGGGCCTTTGAGGTCCTTTTTAAGTTTTCGTACAGCAAGAAACTGAAGGACGCGGCTTTTTACTTTCTCAAGGCCAAAATGGTCTTCATCAAGAATTTTACGAGCCACTTCAAGGCTGAGATCTTTGGTGTCGGTGGCCGAGCGTTTCTCCCACGGAAGACTGCACAACCAATCCAGGTAGGTCCGGATGACGTGGTATTCGGGCGACGACCTGGGCACTACGTTGAGACGGGCAAGCTCTTCTTGAGCCACCTTTTTGGCCTCAGGGGGAAGTTTGGCGGCTTCCAGCTTTTTCTGAAACTCGTTTTGAAGGTTGGATTCATCCCCTAGCTCGTCATGAATCGTGCGCAGCTGTTCGCGAAGCAAGTGGTCTCGTTGGTCCTTAGAGATTCTCTCCATCATCTTGGTCTGAATCTCATTATAAAGCTGCAGCTTATCCCGTTCGCGGATCATCTGGGTCAAAAGCTTTTCCAACCGCACTTCCACATCCACCGTTTCCAGGAGGTCCTGTTTAACGGCGATGGGCAGATTGAGAAAAGTGGCGCAGAGATCAGCGATTTGCCCCCCTTCTTCTAGCTGAGCAAAGAGCTTAAGCAGAGAGTCTCCACCCGGGATCGATGCCATGCTGAGGATGGCCTTGGCCAATCCTTTTATCTCGGTGGTTAGAGTGTCGCGCTTGGGAGAAATGGCAGGATTAAACTCCTGAATTTGTAGGCCGCGGGCACCAAAAAAATCTGGACCTTCCACAAACTCAGTAACAGAAAAACGGAAAAGCCCATTGGCGATCAGCTGAAAGCCGTCGTTTTCCACCGGGTTCAATTTCGAAATGAGACAGACTACTCCAGTTTGATAGATGTCGCGTGGCGCAGGCTCTTCAATGGAGGCATCTTTTTGCGCCACGACCAAGAGCAGCTGCCCGTGATCGTTAGCGTACCTAACGGTCTGTACGCTGCGGGGCCGACCAACGATCAGCGGAACCGCAGCATTAGGAAAAAGCACGGTATTACGCACCGGTAAAACCGGAACGATATCAGGTATCTCAATTACCTTTTTGGTGCCTTCCATCCGTTACTTATTTTTTTTGAGTTTCTTCTGTTTCATCTTCTTCCTGGCCTTGCGACGACGCGCAAGCTTTGGATCTTGATGCTGCTGCTGCCGACCGCGCTTTAACTTTGCTTTACGGGCAGCTTTTTTACGTGCGGTTTTCTTCTTCTTGGCCATTACTGTCTCCCAGATAAGGTCTACTCAAATTAAAAACGTGTCGGAAATCTCTCATGCCTTCGGCACGATGGCAAACCTTCGCCGTCATGATACATACAGCGTCATAAAAAGGAGACTCAATGCGCATCCGACTTTTGTTTACGGTGGTTTTGCCCCTGTTTTGGGCTCTAGGTGCGGAAGGGACCACCGCCCCCGCTTCAAACCTTCTCCTTACCACCCCCTATGAGGTGAATGGAGCGTTGCTTCAGATCCCCAGTGCCGTAACTTCTGAAGGTCAGACTTTGGCCTTAACCGGCTACGGAATCCGTAAAAAGACGATAGTTCTGGTTAAGGTGAGCGTTTACGTTGCCTCCCACTACATTAGCGCCCCTAAAGACTGGAATCCTGCCGATCCCATGGCCTCCTTAAAAAAACAGGCGGGCCGGGCACTCAACCTCTCCTTCATGAGGGATGTCTCTGGCAGCAAAGTGCGTGGCGCCTTTATGGATTCCCTAAAAGCCAACGGCCTGGATCCTAACCGCAAAGACCTTTCCCAGGTCTTAGATGCAATGGCCATCGATTTGGTTTCCGGCAACCAAATTGGTCTCACCGCTTTGGTTCAACCTGGTAAGAGTGAGCAGACCATCACGGTGACCACCCCTAAAGGAACTGCACAGGTAAAGAGCGCTAGCGTGGCCGACGATATCTGGAGTATGTGGTTTGGAAAGTCTGATGACGGTGGCCTAGAGGATCTTAAAGCTCAATTGGTCGGTGGGCAAAAGCAATAGCCCCGCAGTTTTTTGCCTGAATATTCCACACTGCGGCTGGCCAGGCTGCCTAATTGCTAAAGATCTCGTGCCCCACTTGAAGAATACGGGCGAGAATATTGCCTCGTGTCTAAGAAACGGGCACAAACCTCGGAATAATTTGAGTGACTTGGCCCTTCTGACTTCGGGATCGTCAAAAAGTTCGCCATCGGTTTAAGGATTGGACACCTGAACAGAATTGGCTCACCCCTTGCTCTTAGGTACTATTGGGGGCGGGAGGACGTATGGTGGGTAAGGGGATGAGGCAACTAGGGGCCATTTTGTTGGGAGTACATTTTTTCTTAACGCCAGCGGTGGCTCAAGGAAAATCCAATTGGAGAGTGGAAGGCAAAAACCTCCGTTCGTTTGAACAGGCAAAAGACTGTTCCGTATTCAAGGCAGTCGCCTGGCATGCCCTTGAGGAGCAACGAGCCCGGCAGAAAAATGCGATTCTCATTGAAAACCTTCTTAAAGAACGCCGAGCGGTATTAGAGAAATGCGGCACTGATCGCGGCATGGTTTTGAATGGGGAAGTGACCGAGGATGAAGATCGGACGTTGGCTGAAATGTGCCCCGGCCCCTATGCTAACTGGTTAGCGCCTGGTTATCGTTTTCATAGCATGCGCAACGAGATGCGCGAGTACTCCGATGCCCTGGAGACCATTAAAGTGGTACTCCGTTTTCGCTGTGGAGAAAAAGAGATCCGTGAAATCAGTTGGGACTTACCCGCCGATGAAAAGGTTGAGTCCGACGAAGTCCCCAGTGCCGAACTGCTCAATCCGACGCGAGACAGCGAATCTCTTTCTGGAGTCTCGCCAAAGTTTTCTCCGTTAAAAGCCCAGGCTCCACAATCCGCCGAAGGAAATGCGGTGACTACGGAGTTTGAAAAGGCTGTGGAGTGAAGATCTACACGCTGGCCAGCCCATCCCATTCGGTTTTTCTTAAAGAGTGGTTTTTACCGTCGCTAAACGGGGAATTTTCGGTTGCCATTGGGCAAATGCCTCAACATTGCGCCGGCGGAGTTTATAAGACAGTTGGCTGGACCTCGGCCATGCTGGAAAAAGTCGCGTTTATTGAGGCGGCGATAGCAGAGAATTGGGGCGGGGAGTTTCTCTACTCGGACGTGGATGTTCAATTTCTCGGAGCGCTGACCCCAACACTTTCCTCCCTTTCCTCAAAAACCGATCTCATTTTTCAAAAGGATTCACCTTCAGGGATGCTGTGCGCCGGCTTCTTTGTTTGCCAAGCCAATTTCCGCACCGCGGCTTTTTGGCATCACGTAAAAAATCATTTGGAGAAGTCCCCAGGGAAGGGGGACCAAGACATCGTGAATGCGTTGCTTCGGCCCAAGCGAGCCGCTCGACTTAAAGCTCTCTTAAATAGTCTCAGCACCACTCTTCGGCCGTACGAACTCCCCAGTTATGACTACTTACCAGATTCCTTTTTTGGGGGAGGCTCGGTGACGGGTCGGCTCTGGGGTCCAGGGGATACATTCCCCCTCCCTTCCTCGCCATTGGCCCATCATGCAAATTGGACCAAGGGAATAGCCAACAAAGTCGCCCAACTCGAGTGGGTGAAGGGGAAAACTTCCCGCCTTTCCAATACCCCTAATCCAGCCGTCAATAGATCGACTGATTGAGACTCCCAGCCCTTCGGTCTCATGATCCTACACATCTGTTTCGCCCGGACATTGGATAAGTGCGAACGTCGGTGCGCCGCTGGACGGCTTTAGCGGGTGGATTGGCCGCATGTCACTAGGGGGGCGATTTGCTTTCTATTTGATAGTGCTTATTCACTGCAATTTAGTTTCGAGGACGTTTGGAGCGGCGGCCGATTCGTCTTTTAAATATCGGTCTTCAACTTAATTTAACTCGTCCGAACTCTTGCATGAGTGGGAGTTTGACTTGAGTTCTTCTAACCCGTTCTGTCGACGATAAACGCTCCCCAAAAATCATCAGAATGCTATTGCCCCTCAAAATTAAATAGTGGATAAAAGAAGAATGGCGGCAAAAACGCGACAGCTTCTTCTTGATGATTCTTTGAAATATTCGCCACTACATGGTGGAGAATATTCGATTGGTAAGAGAAAAAAGTCTCGTCCTATTAACACCAGAAAACCGATTCACCTCACTCTCAGATCTTCGTATGCTGTGGGAAATTACTCCTTTCGCACGAAGACGAATGAGGCTTTTATATCAAAACTCATCACAAGCTTAAGCCGTAAGTGGGGCATTAGGATTTACAAGCATTCCATCAACAGCAATCATCTTCACTTCTCTCTAAAAGCTTTGACCAGGCGAGGGTTTCAAAATTTTCTTAGGGTGTTAAGCGCTCAAGTGGCCACCTTTGTAACTGGAGCAAAGAAGGGGTAGCCATTTGGGAAGCGGTTTTTTGATTTACCAGCGTTTACGCGCATTGCGGAGTGGGGAAAGGCCTTTAAAACGCTCACTGACTACGTGGTTCAAAACGTGATGGAGGCAAGTGGTCTCATTCCCTACCAGCCAAGAACGACAAGGCTAGGTGCCACACCACGGGTAAGACAATGCCCGCGGGAGTGAATACAGGACAGACTCACGGCCTCGCGCTGGTTCAATCCTTTTAATTTAAGTTGAAGACGGATGCCCGCTGTCCATGGCCAGCCGCCGCTCCAAACGGCTTAGAATTCAAGTTCACCAAAATAACGCAAGGCATCTAGAAAGCAACCCCAACACCGTTACTAACGCAAGCGGACCGCTCAAAAGGCATCTTACGTCGGCAAAGCCGCTTCAGTGACCGTCGCCAAAAAGATGTGATCAATGATGAGCCCTTCGGTCTGAGAGATCGAAATTAAGTCATTTGTCACAAGCCCCAAGCCCGCAATGACCCGCCTCAATTAAAGCCACCACATCGATTGCCGCAGCGCAGGGAGGTGTGCGAGAATTGCACTGTGTTTTTCCGCGCTAGAATCAAACTCAATCGGCTGATTTCCCCTGCTGACCTTTTCCTCTTCTTGGGCCTGGGTTCTCTGATCTACGCCCTCATGGGTGTGGCGCAGGAGTGGGCCGCCCCTTTCCAGGCAAAGATCGAAATCAATTTGGATCTGCTCTCTCTGGCTCGGTACTCGTTTTTCTCGATGGTCCGAGTGACCGCTGGCTATCTGCTTTCGCTTGCCTTCACGTTGACGTACGGCTACGTCGCTGCAAAAAATAAATTTGCCGAACCCATTTTGATTTCTCTGCTGGATATTCTTCAGAGCGTTCCTGTCTTGGGCTTCATGCCGGGGTTGGTGTTGGCCCTAGTGTCCCTCTTCCCTCGCAACAATATTGGTCTAGAGCTTGCTGCCATCGTGATGATCTTCACCGGTCAGGGATGGAACATGGTCTTTAGTTTTTATTCGTCGCTAAAGAGTGTTCCTCAGGAATTGCGAGAAATGACCCGCCTTTTTCACTTTTCTCCTTGGGAACAGCTTCGCACCGTGGAACTTCCTTTTGCGGCCAATGGCTTGCTCTGGAACAGCATGATGTCTATGGCGGGGGGCTGGTTTTTCCTCATGGTCATCGAGTCCTTCACACTTGGTGATAAGGACTTCCGCCTTCCGGGTCTGGGGTCTTATATGGCGGTGGCCTATGAGCACAATGACTACCATGCGGTTTTTGCCGGCATCGCGGTGATGTTCATTTTAATTCTCATTGTTGATCGCTGCGTTTGGGCTCCGCTGGTGGTTTGGTCGGAGCGTTTTAAATATGATCGCGATGCCAACGCCAAGCCGCCCCAAAGTCTTGTTCTCAATTGGATCACCCGATCGCACTTTCCTTATTATATGGATCGAATGAGCGGGGCCTTTTATAGAGCGATACGCAAACAGCGTGATGGGCATATCCGCCATCCCCAGGCGCATAGGGTACGACCCGATACGCTTCGGACTTTCCTTACCGTCGGGCGCTGGTTGCTGATTGCCATAGGGGCTATTGTGACCACTTATGGCCTGATGAGCATGTACCGCCTGGTAGCTGCTACGACTCTTCAAACCTGGCTTTTTCATCTTCGGGACACTTTTTACACGTTGATCCGAGTTTTGATCTCGACTTTGCTCGGGGCTCTTTGGACGGTTCCCCTGGGAGTTTGGATTGGAACCCATCCAGATTGGACTCGTAGGCTTCAGCCCGTGGTGCAAGTTGTGGCCTCGTTTCCGGCGCCGATGGTCTTCCCTATTTTGACCATGGTCTTTTTGAAGTTGGGGCTAAAGCTCGACGTTGGTTCTATCCTGCTCATGCTATTTGCCAGCCAGTGGTATATTTTATTTAACGTCATTAGCGGGGCGACCCTTATCCCTCATCAGTTGTTGGATCTGGCAGGGA
>JAYVQZ010000242.1:0-7775 GCA_043776735.1 Deltaproteobacteria bacterium
GCAAACTCTAGCAGGGCCAGCCCAATTAACGCTTAAGACCCAGTCAATTCCAAAGGTCCTAATGGAGAAAACAGGCTTAGACATTTTAAGTTTAACCACAACGGAAAATCTTTTTGCTGAAGCAAAGAAACTTGGGTTTCCTTCTGCGGCCACAACCGACACCTGGGAAGACCTCTTCTTTAAGCTCGTACTTGATAAAATTGAAACTCAAATTCCCCCGGCTATTTTGACGGCCTTGGTGGACTACCCGATCCGAGTTTCCCCATTGTCGAAAATGGATCGCAATGGTTTGGCAGAACGGTTTGAAATTTATTGGCACGGAATGGAGATTGCCAATGGATGCACCGAACTTTGGTCGGCCCCCGAGTTAGAAAAAAGGTACGAAAAGGAATCCAAAGCGCGCGAGCAAGAAGGGAAAACCAGGCACCCTTACCCATCCACTCTATTTGAAGCCGCAAAAACGAACGTAGGGCCAGTGGCCGGAGTTGCCATAGGAGTCGAAAGACTTTTTATGGCTATAGAAAAAAACCGTTTAGCTAAGTAGCTCATCGGCAGCAATACCCGTTTCGTTGCCTTTAGACGAGCCCGTGTCATACCGCGGCCTCGGCAAAACGAGTCCTTCTCGTACTTCGATGACACTATCAGCAATCGCGGCAGCTCGGGGGCGATGGGCAATAAACAGACAGGTTCGACCGTGTCTTAAACCGTTCAATGCCTTTATAATTTCATCTTCTGTGCCAGCATCAATCTGAGAGGTGACTTCGTCGAACAGCAGAATTGGCGGATTTCGCAAAAACACGCGTGCCATAGCCAGGAGCTGACGTTCCCCTAAAGACAGATTTGCCCCAGCCTCTTCCAGCTGCAATGCAAGCCCGCCTCGGTTCTTAACTCGACTCCAAAGCCCGACTTCGTCCATCGCCTTTTCGATTTCGCTGTCTTTCCACTCAGAATTTCCCAGAGATAGATTTTCACGAAGGGACCCACGAAAAAGAAAAAGTTCCTGGGCCACCAATCCGACGCTTTGCCGCAACTCCCCCAAATTCCAATCTCGAATTTCACGGCCTCCAATTAAAATGCGCCCCAAAGTGGGCGGGTAAAACCCTAGAAGGAGTCGGAATATCGTCGACTTTCCGCCGCCGGTGGGGCCGACAATAGCGAGCGTTTCCCCCCTCCGCACGGTAAAGCTAGCGTCACGGAGAACCTGATTAAACCCTTCGGAGTAACTAAAAGAGACGTTTTCGAATTCAATTGGGAGAGCACGTGAAGCCGCCCGAGTATGAGGAAGAACAAAACCAAATTCCACTTTTTCAGCGAAAAGAGAAAAGATACGCTCAAAGGCCACGCGAGCGGAGACAAAAGTATTGTACTTTTCAATCAAATCACGAAGTGGCTGGAAAAGGTTTTTTAAGTACCCTAGAAAAGCGACTAAGATCCCAAGCGTCCATGCCCCTTCAATCACCCCGGTTCCGCCGACTATAACCAACAAGCAAAATGTAATTCCGTTCGTTCCATTGATTATTGGCTGGGCCATCGCAAACGCCCTGAGAGCGTGCATTTGGGATTCTTCATGGGAATCCACCAGAGTCCGAAACTTTCCGCTTTGGTTGGGCTCCCCGGCCAAGCGTTGAATTGACGCCATAGCCCCGAAATTTTCCGCAAGAAAACCGTTAATCAGACCTAGCCGAGATCTTACAATGCGATAGCTGGCGGCCACCCTCTCTCCGTAACGATGGATAAGATAAAACGCTAAAGGAATGGGAATAAGAACTACGACAGCCAGCAACGGTTGAAGACAAATCATGGCGACTACCGAAGCCACAATAACTACGGTGTCTAACCCGGCAACGCAGATGCTGGCTGAGAAAAGTTCGCTTAAGGATTTGAGATCGTGGATGACTCGAGTCACGAGCCGACCCGACGAGACTCGATCAAAGTACGCCACTGGAAAACAGAGCATCCGGCGAAAAAGATCCATTCGAACCTGATGGGTCAGGTTCTGCCCAAGAACCTGCACGACGTAGGTTTGCACCCCATCAGACAGTCCTTTTAAAACAATCGCTAATAGAAAAAGCAAAATGGTATCTTGCATCGCCTGCTTCCCATAGGACTTCATAAGCGAATCAATAATCCGTCCTTGAAGCAGAGGAAGAGCGACTTCAATGCCTGTGGAAATCAAAAGAAAAAAAACCGCCAGAGCAAAACGAAAGCGCATCTGATAGAGGGCGTCTTTCAGTTCATTGGGCCACTTTGAAAAAAAACTCTTCAAAGAGGCTCCCCTTGGGTCTCTTGCGACGAAGTGCTTGTAGCAGCATTCCTCTCCGATTGCGCCAATCGCCGATAGGGTTCGGACTCCTTTAATAATCTCGAATGAGGCCCCTGAGCAACAAACTCCCCCTGCTGCATCATCCAGACCTCGTCCATCATCGCCATCAGTTCAAAACGGTGAGTGACAAAAAGAACCCCCATTTTGGGAAACTCTTGACGAAGTTGAGAGAAAATTTTTGTTTCCGTCGACAGATCAACTCCCGAAAAGGGGTCATCGAGTAGAAGAAGCTCTGGCGATGTGGTTAGCGCCCTCATTAATGCCACACGCTGTTTTTGCCCACCGGACAAATCAGCCCCTTTTTCAGAGAGGCGGGTTTCTGCAACTTCATCGCCAAACCGGTCTTGGGCATCAAAGCACGAGATGTCGCCAAGCCTTTGTAGAATGAACGGGTCTACATGACCCTGCAGAGAGAGAGCCACGTTAGAAAGCAGATCTTCGCCAAGAAGAGTTACCGGCTGGTCGACGATTCTTACCCGCCTTCGCAGCTCCTTACGTGGAATCGTTGTAATGTCCACACCACGAAAAAATACAGCGCCCTGAGAAGGCTCCACCATTCGCAAAAGAATATCAAAAAAGGTGCTCTTTCCTCCGGCAATAGGCCCGACAATCCCCACCCATTTTCCTGGCAATACTTTGAGATCCGTTCCCTTAATATGAATTCTTGGAGGCCCTTCGGCGTGCGCGTGTAACGGCAGGCTTAAATTTTTAATTTCTAGGAGCGGGCCACTCGACGAAAGCGGGGGGAGCGGACCTGACTTTTCAACGCCGGGAATGGCAAACACGGCGCTGACTCTCCGATTTGCCGCTTTCGCTTCGCGGGTCAGCGTAACAGCCCAGCCAATGGCTTCCATTGGCCAAGCCAGTTGCACCACCAACCGTTGGAACGCAACAAAAGCTCCTAAACTGAGAGCCCCTTCAAGGGCCAGTTGCCCTCCAAAGAGAAGAATCAATAAGGTTCCCAAGTTGGTAAGAAAAACCAAACCGGGGGAAAAAAAACTTTCCACCAGTGACAGTTGAATTCCCTTTTCCCGATAACCAAGACTTAATTGATTGAGTTCGTCAGCGGCCACCTTTTCTGCCGAAAACGCTTTAAGAAGACGGATGTGAGTGAAACGCTCCCTAATGAATTGAGTCATCAGTGAGGTTTGCTTTTGCAAATCTTCAAAAAGAGAATCAATCCTGCTTCCACAGAGGTACGTGAGCAGCGGCACTAGCGGCAAAGAGCCCAGGGAAATTAGAGTCAATCGTGGAGAGAGTTGCCACATCACTGGTAAAATCAGAAGGAAAAGAATGACGCAGTCAGCGATCACTAAAACTCCAGGCCCCAGCGCCATCCGTATGGATTCGATGTCCTGAGTGGCCCTGGCGAGCAAATCCCCGATACTTAGGCTGCGGTTGGAATGAGAGGGCACATTTAACACGTGATCGAAAAAACGCTTTCTATAGAGCGAAGCGATTTTATGCGACGAGCCAATGAGATAGATTCGCCAAAGGTACCTGCCGACTGCCTGCAACAAAAAAAGGACCAGAATGATTGCTGCGCCTTGGTAGACCTTGCCTTTTTGGGAGAGCGAAATGGCATCGATGGCATTTTTGAGAAATAGTGGAATGGCTACGTTCGCGGCATCCACGATCAGTAGAGTAAGAATTCCCTTGGCATAAGCTCCGCGAAATTCCCAAAACAAAGACCAAAAGCTTAAGGATAACGCCGGCTTTTGGTTGCCGCTTTCGCCGATGTAATTCGGTCCTGTTTTTTGACTTTCAGCCAAAGGACACCATACTTTAGAAAAGTTCCTAAGTAATTGAGGTCATAAATGAATTTAAATCAATTTACCGTAAAAGCCCAAGAGGCCGTTGTGGACGCCCAGTCGTTAACGGTAAAAAGAAATCATCAAAGTGTCGACCCCGAACATTTACTTTTTTCGTTGTTAAAACAAAAAGAAGGGCTTATCGCCCCGTGTCTAGACAGCATCACCGCTGGCCTTTCCGGGCGTCTTTGCGATGAGGTGGAAGCCGACCTTAATAAAAAGCCACAGGTGCATGGAAACGTTCAACCCTATCTAAATGCCCAGACCAATCGAGTGTTGGTCCAATCCGAAGAAGAGGCAAAAGGCTTAAAAGACGATTTCATCAGCACGGAACATGTTTTTCTCGCTTTCTTCTCAGTGAAGGAAGGATTTGTTCCTGAACTTTTCAAGAAATCTCGTCTTACCAAAGATTCTTTTCTCGGTGCACTGAGTAAAGTCCGCGGAAATCAAAGAGTTTCCGATCAAAATCCGGAGGAAAAATATCAAGCGCTTCAAAGATACACTAGAGATCTCACCCAAGCAGCCGCCAACGGACGTCTCGATCCCGTTATTGGCCGTGATGGAGAGATTCGCCGTGTGATTCAGGTCCTATCCCGAAGAACCAAAAACAATCCGGTTCTCATCGGAGAACCCGGAGTGGGCAAAACAGCGATCGCCGAAGGACTCGCCCAAAGGATGGTGGCCGGTGACGTGCCAGAAAGCCTAAAAAACAAAAAGCTCCTTTCCCTCGATTTGGGTTCGTTGATTGCTGGAGCGAAATTTCGCGGAGAGTTTGAAGATCGGCTTAAGGCGGTCCTAAAGGAAATTACGGCGGCACAAGGTTCCATCGTCCTTTTTATAGACGAATTGCACACTGTGGTGGGTGCGGGAAAAGCCGAAGGCAGCATGGATGCCGGAAATATGCTCAAGCCAGCACTAGCCCGGGGTGAGTTGCGATGCGTTGGAGCCACCACGTTAGATGAATTTCGGCAGCACATTGAAAAAGATCCTGCGCTGGAGCGCCGTTTCCAACCTGTTTTCGTCGGAGAGCCTAGCCTTGAAGATACGATTTCCATCCTCCGAGGACTCAAAGAAAAGTACGAGGTCCATCATGGCATTCGGATTCAGGATTCAGCGCTTATTGCGGCGGCAAGGCTAAGTAATCGTTACATCACTAACCGCCAACTCCCCGACAAGGCAATCGATCTAATCGATGAAGCGGCGGCTAAGTTGCGCATGGAGATCGACAGCCTCCCCACCGAAATTGATGTGATTGACCGCAAGACGGTTCAGCTGAGCGTAGAATTCGAGGCATTAAAACGAGAGACGGACGCGGGTAGCACCGCCCGCCGCGAGCAACTTGAATCCCAAATCAAGGATTTTAAAAGACAGTCCGCTAACCTTAAAGAGAAGTGGAACGCCGAAAAGGCGATTATCTCCCAGATCACACAGGTGAAAGAGCAGATCGAACAAACCCGGCTACAGGCCGAAAAGGCAGAACGGAGTGGCAACTTAGAACAAGCCGCGGAGCTAAAATACGGAAAATTGAACGAACTTCAAAAACGCCTGGAACTTTCTCAAAAACAGTTGGCACAAGTTACCCACGAGGAACGTATGTTGAAGGAGGAGGTCGACGAAGAGGACATTGCAGAGATCGTCGCCAAATGGACCGGAATTCCTGTTTCTAAGATGCTCGAAAGCGATAAGCAAAAACTCCTTAAAATGGAGCAGGAAATGCGTAAACGCGTCGTGGGGCAAGAAAAGGCGATTGGCGCTATTTGTAATGCCGTTCGGCGAAGCCAAGCCGGACTGGGCGACCCTAATAAACCTATTGGTGGGTTTCTTTTTCTTGGCCCCACCGGCGTAGGTAAAACAGAAACGGCCAAGACGTTGGCTGAATTTTTATTTGATAATGAGAACAGTATGGTGCGCATCGACATGACAGAGTTCATGGAAAAGCATTCTGTTTCACGTCTCATTGGAGCCCCTCCAGGTTACGTGGGGTACGAGGAAGGGGGAATTCTTACGGAGGCCATTCGTAGGCGCCCCTATTCAGTGGTCCTTTTCGATGAAGTTGAAAAAGCCCATAAGGATGTCTTTAATATTCTTTTGCAAGTACTTGATGATGGCGTGTTGACGGACAGTCACGGCAATAAGGTGAATTTCAAAAACACCATCATTATCCTGACCTCAAATTTAGGAAGCCAGTTTTTAGGCGATGGGGAAGCGATTTCGGACGAAGTCCGTAAACAGGTAATGAACGAGGTGCGAGCACATTTTCGCCCGGAACTGCTCAACCGCCTTGACGAAATCATCCTATTTGAACCTCTCACCCTTGAGCAGATCAAGTACATTGTGGATATTCAACTAGCTCACGTGGCTAGGTTGCTCGAATCCAAAAACCTAAGTATGGTTGTGGACGGAAAAGCTAAGGAATGGCTTGGACGAAGAGGCTATGATCCTGTGTATGGAGCTCGTCCTCTCAAGCGTTTGATAACGGAAGTTGTTCTTAATCCCCTTGCCCAAAAATTGTTGGAAGGGGAATTTAAACTAGGCGATGCGGTGTCTCTTACTTTGGGACCCAAAGACGAGTTGGTCTTTTCTTTGGCACCCCAAAAAGAAGCTCGCGCAGCAACCTCTCGAGGAACTAGATAATGTCCGATGAAATACAGCATCCGAACGGTAGAAAACCCGATTCCCGTTGGTCGATCTATATAGTCGTTGGCGTCGTGGCCGCGGTTACCAGCGTATTAATTTACGCCAGCGCGCAATTCCTCTACCAGTTGACCGCATCGAAATCGACGGTACAAGCGGTGTTGGATAATCCCGTTCGCGCCGCTGAGGATAAGCCCTTGGGCCCCGAAGGGAATCTTCTAAAGAAGACTTCGGAAAGCTTTCGCATGGTGGCCAAAAAAGTGGGACCAGCTGTGGTTAATATTAAAGCCACCAAAGGGGGAGTGAAAGCGCAACAGAAGCCGCGTCCCATGGGCCGGCGCCGCAACCCCTTCCCGGAAGGCCCAGGTCAGGGAGGTGGCGAAGAGGATGGGAGCCGCGATCCGTTTTTTGATTTCTTCGAGCGTTTTGGCCATCCCTTCCCTTTTATGGATCAAGGGCCTCAAACCAGCCTGGGCTCTGGCGTTCTCATCGATAAAAAGGGAATCGTCGTCACCAACAACCATGTTGTGGATGGCGCCAACGAGATCCTAGTCAATCTAAATGGTGAAAAAACGGAATTCAAAGCCAAAGTAATTGGAACGGATGCCAAGACAGACTTAGCTGTACTTCGGGTTGAAGGAGGGGGAAAAGAGTTTCCCTCTGCCGAGTGGGCAGACTCGGATGCCGTTGAAGTGGGGGATTGGGCCATCGCCATCGGCAGCCCATTCGCTCTTGGTCAAAGTGTAACGCTGGGAATTGTCAGCGCAAAAGGCGGACGTAACTCCAGTCTTACCGGAGTGGAATTTGGAGGAGACCTCATTCAAACGGATGCCGCAATTAATCCCGGAAATTCTGGAGGCCCCCTTTGTGACTTAGAGGGCCGGGTCATGGGGATAAACACCGCCATCTACACGCGAAGTGGCGGATATATGGGAATTGGTTTTGCCATTCCTGCAAATCTAGCCAGGGAAGTTGCCAACAAGCTCATAACGGATGGAAAGATCGTT
>JAYVQZ010000243.1:0-2025 GCA_043776735.1 Deltaproteobacteria bacterium
CGGAGAGCACTAAGAAGCGTTGGGGCATGTTGGACCGCCTCTACATGGTTAATGTAATATGATATCTCAAATACAAGCTGGCGGAGAGCCTATGGTTCAAGTCCAGCCGGGTCCAGACTCAAGGCCCTCTGTCCCGGACGAGCTGCGCCGCTATAATTTGTCTATCGTTATGTTAGACAAAAAGAATACATTGGAGGACAATATTAATGAGCTTATCCATACCCGCTGAAGTCCGTACCGCCTTAGTCGCCCGCAACCCTTTCCAATACCGCGAGTTCCAGCGGGTGGTAGAGATCCAAGATTTCGTGGCCGTTTCGCGCCGGCCAGGCAAGAACCGGGCTTAGAAACCCCCAGCAGCAGGAGGATAGTCATGCGCAGCGCCGTGCTAGAGAAAGCCCCGGCCAAAGCGGCCGAGCTCTTCGCCGTTCCCGCGACCCATCGGGCCGTGAAGGATCAAATGTTGTCTATTCGCGTTAGCACACAGTTTATGGAGTTCGTTGAAGGAGAATTGGCCAAGCTCAAAGTCGAAAGCTCAAGGGACCGCCAGGACTTCTATCGCGGCGCCATCGTGGCGGCTATTTCCAATGTGAAGCGTTCCAAGTCGCCGGCGTGGCAGCGCTTTATGAAAGCTATCCAACCTCAGGCCCGCAAATATTTGGGACTGGAATTGGATCTGGAAGGTGCCAAAGAGATGATCGAAGCGGGAGTTCTTTAAACCGGGTCTTCATTCATGCATCATAATTTCTAACCGTTATAAAATCGGATTCAAACTTCTCACACACTCAACATCAATCAACGTTTGCCAACACGACTTTGAGGGCATCCGAAATCTTCTTAAGGGTGGCCAGGTTCGGGGACCGGGTGCCCATGATGACGGCAAAAAATGGGCACAAGTACAAGCGGTCGGCAGTAGGCCAGGGCACACGCCCTGTGCGGCCACGGGGCGGACGGGACATTTCAGCCGGTCGATGGACCTGACCGGCCTGGTGGCCGCCGGTAGGACCCACGGGCGTGCTAGGGCGCCAGGAGGAGAGGCAGCGGGACTGACCGAAGGGCTAAGCGAATTTTCTAACTGTTAGAAACCGAGCAGGCGACTTTTTGAAAGTCGTTGTTGAGACGGGCAGGTTCATTTGACAACCTGAGCGGTCGGCGTAGAATTAATTCACGAGCCAAATTACCTTCTGGCCTGCCCCCAGGCAGGCCCCCTTAGTGAGCCTTAGGCGAAAGTCCGTCTGGGGCTATTTTTGCTTTTGGAGGAAGTGATGGACTCGACCCAAGAACTCGAAGCCTTGAAGAACCAAATGGCGACCCTAGCTGAACGAATTGGAGAGTTAGAAGCCAACGAACGCCGGTCGCGGTCTTTGTCGCGTGGTGAGGTCGACAGTCATTTTGAACGGCTACTCCGGGAGATCGACCGGCGGAGCCTGGAAAGGATCATCCGCGAGTACCGGCCTGAGGAATGGGGTGCCGCTATTGTGGGGCTGCCCGTCAGCATGGTCGCCAAAGTCAGGGATTGTGTGTCGGTCAATGCTTGGAAGCTGGTCAAAGACGCAGCCAAAACTGACCGAGGTGGCTACTACCAGCGAGACAAGATATTGACGACGGTCCGCCAGCTTGAAGAGATGGGGGAGATCGTCTTGAGTCGGGAAGCAAGTCAGATCGATCACGAGGTGGCTGAGTTGGTTCCTAGTATATGGACGGCAGAGGAGATGGAGGCGGAGATGGCCATTGCCGCCAGGGAGCGAGAGGCTAAGAGCCAATGGTTTGCAGAGGCGTTGGCGGCTGTTGATTTGATACCACGGCAGAAGGCTAAAGATGAAGAGGGGCAGGTGGCTGTTTGAGGCCAAGGTGTAATTCAAAGATTGTCTCAACTGTAGAAATTCCAATAACGAGGCCCAGATGGCACGATTTCAAAGCGTTTTCCCAATAGCCGGGGAGCAGCTCGTTAGCTTATAGGTTTGGGTAAAATCTTTAAATAAGGTCGCTGCCGGAATCTAAATATCATTTATAAATAGCAGTTTTTCA
>JAYVQZ010000244.1:0-7754 GCA_043776735.1 Deltaproteobacteria bacterium
CTTCATTTTGCCTACACCAGCCAAAAAGGGGGCAAAGGTTCGCACAATAGGAACGAATCGGGCTAAAACGACCGTCTTACCCCCATACTTCGCATAAAAAGATTGAGTGCGGACCAAATACTCTTTCTTTATGAATCGGGAGTTCAACGAAAAGACCTTGGCGCCAAGATGATACCCAATGCTGTAGTTCAGCGCATCACCCAGAACTGCCGCAACGAAAATTAGAACGGCAACCCAAGCCACATCCAGTCCCCCTGTCGCACTAAGAGCCCCAGCGGCAAAAAGAAGGGAGTCACCTGGTAGAAAAGGTGTCACCACCAGCCCCGTTTCACAAAAAATAATAAGAAAAAGAACCCAATGCGTTGCTGTTCCGTACTGCTGTACGATTAAGATTAAGGTCTTGTCCAGGTGCAATATCATTGAAAACCATTCCACGGAGCCTCCGATGCTTCACGAAAACAATCTACAGTGTCCAAATAAAACTAGCCGCCAACTAAAATTCTAAAACACCACTTTAACTGGAATTTGAATCAGCGGATAGAAGGCTCACAAAATAGAAGAAGATTCGGTTCTCACCCCCCCAAAAAGAGTTAATGCAGGAAGCCAAAAACGGTGAACAAGGGAGAAATACCGTATTTAAGAGTGAGGGATTTGGGCGAACTTGACCAATCGCCATGGTCATCAATTACACCACATGATAAAATGGTTAAGCCTTACACCCCTTCCCCGAACCTATGAATACCCTCATCGTTACTCCAACGTTCAACGAATCAGAAAACATTGCGTTTCTATTGGGGGAGCTGATCAAGCATGCGCCAACGGTTCATATCTTAGTCGTAGATGACAACTCGCCCGATGGGACCGCCCAGATTGTGCGACGCCTCCAAGAGGAAAATAAACAGATCCATTTGCTCATGCGCCAAAATCGCGAAGGGCTTGCTGCCGCCTACACGGAAGGGCTGATTTGGGGTTTAAAAAAAGGGTACTCACAAATCATACAAATGGATGCAGACTTATCCCATCCCCCCGCCCTCATTCCCCTTTTTTTGGAGTCTCTAGAAGATCATTCACTAGTCCTAGGGTGCCGCTATATTGCCGGGGGGGGAGTTTCTGGATGGCCATGGTTTAGAAAAGCAATCAGCTGGTGCGGCAACCTCTATGCAAGAACAGTGTTGGGACTACCCTTTAGGGATCTTACCGGCGGATTCATGGGCTGGCGGAGTGAACTTCTTCAAGTTATTGATTTAGGTAGCGCGACCTCCAAAGGTTACGCCTATCTGATCGAACTCAAATTTCGAGCGTTTCTTTGCAAGGCAAAAGCAAAAGAGATTCCGTTCATTTTTAATGATCGCACTCGCGGAAAATCGAAAATGTCGACATCGATATTTTCCGAAGCGGCTAAAATGGTTTTGTGGCTCCGATGGAATCGGTCTCAAATAAAAAACAAGATGAGTAACCAAACTAGCTCTTAATTACCATAGGCCTTAAAAAATGACGCCCGTGAAATCCCCGTCTCTTGCGGTAGGAATTGCTGCCAGTTTTTGCCTGGCTATTTTTACCTGCTTTATTTCTAATAATCTTCATCCCCGTTTTGAGCATCGCGAGGAGACCATACAGCAACAACTTAGGATCTTAGAGGGGAAAGACTACATAATTGAAGGAAGGCCAATCTACATTCACGAATTTCAGAATAGGGTCATTCCGGGACTGGTACTTAAGGCGGCAACTCGAGTTGGCGTACTTAGAATCGGACAGTGGTATCTTGTGCTTCGTTTTACTTCAGGATTTCTCGCTTTTTTTCTTTTATATTTATTGCTCACCAAGACCGCAAAGGTCCAAGAAAAAACCGCCGTCGTTGCAGTGGCACTACTGGCCTACGCGAAAGTATATGGCTACAATCACGGATGGGAACATCCTACGGACTTCCCGGATATTATTTTTATGACGGGTTTCCTATGGGCGACCCTAAGGCACCGCCCTCTTGCTATCACCGGTCTTACGTTAATGGCGTGCTTTAATAGGGAGTCCTCAGCTTTCGCTGGAGTCATCTGGTTTTTCTTTTACGGTTTGAGTGACAAAGGAAAGCTAAAACCTCGGGAAGCGACTTTTGGTATCGGCCTGACGTTGATGGCTTTGGTTACCGTCTACGGCATACGATTCTACTTTGGCGGCCCCCGTTCACTCGCCCCTGAGACTAAGGGAATTTTTGGTATCTACGAAATGGTGAGCAGCTCTCTAAAAAATCCCCTATCCGGATGGATCACACTACTTTTTTGTATGGCACTTCCCTATTTTGTCTGGATAAAGTCAAATTGGGCAACAATGCCAAGCGATTGGAAAAGGTTAACGATTGGGGGCGTCGTGGTGGCTGCAATTTTGGGAAGCGTCTCCCTGATTCAGGAACTTCGCACTTTTCTGCCGGCCCTAACCATTCTAACTTTAGTTGCCGCAAAGGCAGAATCCTGTGCCTCAGAGCGCCGTCCTCACCAATGGGAAGAACTACATCAGTATCGCCCCGAAGAAAAAGTACAGTAACAACGGTATTAAAATCGGCAGCGCCCGTTTACAGAATCATGCACGTAATCACTAGGATAGTACCTGGTCGATAAATATCCGGTTGACCCATAGCGAGTATCTGCCGCTCCACCATGAAACACGGCTGCGTTGCCGGGGTCAGTCAATCCGTTGTAGTTATACGAATAACCGGGAGCCGCTCCTACCCCGTTTAGCGCAGGGGTAAACCGCAGAAAGTCCCACTTATCGGATAAAAAACCCGTGTTTTGAAGCCTTTTAAAACCATTCTCTCCTGGTGCCGACCGTCCAAGCATTCTGCCATCCAGTCCGTTATCGAGGCCTTCGGCGTTAAAAACTTGTTCTGCGACGATGTCGGCGTTTAGGCCAATAGCGTCCATCACACCGTAACGAGAAACGCATCCCGAAAGTGATCCGGTAAGCACGCTTGCCTGAGCTAGGGAAACCGCACAATGGCTTGTGTCATCTTCGTACGTTCGTAGACTCAATGTTTCGATAAAATTAGTCAGAATGGGATGGTTATCAACGACACCGTCAAAGTTGATATCGCCCCAATCTGCAGCATCGCCCCATTCGGTGCCCGAAACAGGTAACATTGGATATACGTTGGGAGTGCCGGCTCCATCCTGAACCACCGTACTAATACAACCTCGAGTAAGTGACCCATAGTTGGCGTTATTAATGGCAACTGTCAGTGGTTCTGATTTCAACACCAGGTTCAAAGAAGAGGTTCCGCATGCTGCTGGTGCGATTCCAGTTCTCATCACGGTTTCATAGCAGACAGCAGCATTTGAAGACCAGGCGGTAGTTCCCCCCGAATTAGAACTAGGGGCATAGATATCGTTTGAATCAACGGCTCCAAAGTAAACCGAGGTTTCATATTTAGAGACATAGAAATCATGATCGTTGCCTGACTCATGCATGGGAACCCACGCGAGATATTGTTTAATGGTCTGAGAGCCCGAGAAGGTAGGATCTAAAAGCGCGTGACTGATGCGGCGGAGCCGCGCCTCAGAGCGAAAGCTAGCAAACTGAATTCCAGAGGCCGATTGCTTGGCAGGGATGCCGGCGAGGTGTGGAGTCCGAAAGCGCTGTACCCAAGGGGTCATAAAATTGTGGGATTCGTCTTCCGCAACAATCACATAGATCCATGCTTTTTTCGCGTCCGTCGGGCTCTGAGTGTCGGTAACCGAGCAGCTATAAGGGAGAGCGCCAAGGCAATTCGTCCCCGGCGACACACCGGCAAGAGGAGTAATTTGGTTAGCGGCACCCCAGGTGTCTACCATACTACTATTCACAGCAAGTGGATCTAACGGTTTCGGACTGGGGAACTCAGTACTTGGAGCGAGTCCCCAACTTGGGTTAAACCGTTCATCCTTAAGCGAAGGATCTTGAAACCGGTAAACGTGGTACTTAAAAAGACTCGTACAGCCTACCCCGCAGGATTTTTCCCACGGTGCCCAACTTATTTTGATGCCGCCGCCGGACTGCGATGGTCCCGATACAAAACTGATTCGCTCGTAACGATAATCACCAAAATTATCGAACTGAGCGCGCAAATACTTTGTTCGCGGAACCGTCCAATCGTGAACGGCCGGGGGCAGATCACCGTTTGCCGCATTAACAAAATCGTTTGCGTATCGACTTTCACGGGCAAGTTCTAACTGCCCCATGGTAGGAGAGTTTTGCTTTGTGACTGCGATACAACGAAAACCAGCGTCGACAGGCAGCGTCGCCAATGGGTCTAAATCAAACCAACTTTCGGTGCCGGCGTCCTTTTGCTGAGTATAGGCGGAGGAAGCGACACCACTGCCCATCAAAAGCGCCATTCCGGAAGTGCCAGGGTCTAGTAAATGAAATAACGGAGTCTGCCTATCAATCCCGTTATCGACCATGCGTCCTAGTTGGAGCAGATTCTCAATTTGCCCAAAACTTCTAGCCCAGTTGGTCATGTCCTGCCGTTTTAACCGCGCATCTACCCATTCCCTCATGTTTCCTGCGCCGTCCAAAATTCCCAAATAGTTTTTGCAAGTACTATTGGCGCCAGTAAGCCTTGCACTAGCCGTGAAATTACAGCTATTGGAGAAAAAGTTTCCTCCGCTGAACATTGAAGAGTATTGGTCGGAGGCCCATTTATTGGCCCTACGCCATTCTTGATCTGTGGGTAGACGAACTCTAAAACTATTGGTTGAAGCGTTTCGACATGCGGTCCACGCCTGGCTCCAGCTTGCTTTTTGTGGTGTCACCGAAGGTCGGCTGGTGGCGTACGCTGTGGATACGATCGTTCCACAGCCATTTGCTGCGGGCTGGTATCCGGTACCGTTGCTAAAGTTATGAAAATTCGCATTACAGGGGATTAGGTTGGCGTCGTTAACAATGACGTCAGCTGTCGATAGATTGGCTGGGTTATTAACCGATGCCTCCATAGTCATCATGTAAAAATCATAAGATAGTTTTGTGGCAGCTTTGGGGATAAAGACATAATTCCCCTGAGAAGGAGGAAGCGTAAATGAGGCCACCTTCGTATTTTGGTCCAGAGTCGTAGCCGGCGCAAAATAGGTTTGAACATAATAGTACCCAGTGCCGGCAATCGTATTCCCTTGGCAGCCCATCAGAATTAAGTTGTCCGTAGCGACTGGGTCGAAAGTGGAATCCCCTGCATTGAAAGTAAGCCATGCCCCCTGAGCCGTACTAAAAGCGCTCACAATATTAGAATACAAAGTATTCCCTGGCGCCGCTGCCCAACCTACCGGCATCGTTGGGCTGAAATATACTCGGTATTGGTCGACATCAAACGTTGACGCAGAACTGGCTAAGGTAATTTGAATCTTACTACTTCCGTCTGCGCAGGTCCCATTGGCGGTGACGCTAGCAATTCCTGGAAAGGTGGGAGCTTGGTAAGTGGGCGCAACACAACTTACGTTTGTATTAAATCCAGCATTGTAGAGCGCTCCTTGGGAATAAACCGTCTTAACTAAATAGCAGGACCAGTTCGTGGCATTGACCTGAGTGTCGATGAACGATGAGGCTACTACTGAGGCGGTAAAGGTTGGCGCGTTTGTGGGGCCGGAGAAATCCCCTTTAGTCTGCGCACTAGTTAATAGAGCGGCCGTTGCCGCCGTTTTTGAAATATTTTCAGACTTCCAAATATAAACGTTGTTAACCTCAACTCCATTATTTACCGGTGCCCAAGTGATTCTGGATGTATATTTTTGGCTATTAAGGCGAGCTGGAATATTAATGGCGTCGTAGCAGTTTTGATAGTTACCCCCTGTGCACGCACTTAAACGGGAATCGTTGACTCCGACTGTGGCGACGCCGGTATCATCCGGAGCTGGCGGCATTAACTGGTTTCCTGAAGTTTGGTTGCTTAACTTCATACCGCCGGAAGAGAGTTCCTGACCGGCCGCAATGAGAAGCGCGCGTGCTGCCACGTAATAATTTGAATAGGTAACTAGATTGTCTACCGACGTGTAGAATTTATGCGAAAGCGCGCTGCAGTTGTTATCGTCAAAGGATGCCGTCCAGCCACCGCCAGCACCAAAGATTCTCTGGAGGTATTGTGCATTGGTTTCCGATCCTCCCTGTACAGGTTTGTGCGCGCTATCCCAAACCCGAACCTGGATGGCATCGCAGGCACCCGAGACGGGCGGTAGCACAACGTCTAGTTCAGTAAAATCTCGGACATCAAGATTCTTCGGCAGCAAACCCGTATTGTTATCCACAAGAACACCGTCCGAGGTGTCAAAGTAAGACCCGTCATCGGTGGCATACGGAAATGCAGGTGATGTCGCTGAGGGAGCCTTGCAGTCCACAGAAATCGAGGGGAGCGGGCTCTCCTCCATGAACCTAGAAAACGGATAAATCGGAGGCCCCGCATTTGGAAAGGTGTCAGCCATGTAGACGTTATGGCTCAAGGCACACGCATTCACATTCGCCGTCAGCCCCTTAAGGTTGATAACAACATCGGTAGGAAGCGTCGAGCTTTGAACAAAATTATCCTTCATGAAACGAAGTATGACTGGAGCCACCAACGGCTGAGTGGGAAAGTTGTAAACAATAGATGTCGAAGCCTGTCCGGTCGCAGTGATGGTGTAATCAATCGTCGTTGCTGGGTTGGTAAACAGGGGCGGCATCAAGATCGAAAAGACGTTTCTTCCATCGACGCTTACCTTTCGACCACTATAAAAACTATTCACCACGTTTGTGTTGCTCGTATTGGGATAGACGGCCACCAGAACGCTGTCGAAAAGTCCTCCGATGGTAGAATTGCTTGGTGGAATCGTCTGTGTCAGACGGATTGAATCTACGCCACCAACGGCAAGTTTCTTAAATCCGCCCACAGGAGCTTTGGGAAATGTCGTGGTGTTTGCCATGTAGGGAAAGACTCCAGGGGGAGAGGTTCCCCCAGCAGCAATAGCAGTTCCTGATCCATGCGCATTTACAGCCCGTACCACGCCATAGACCACACGGTTTTCTGGTAGGCCACTGACCATCCTAAATGAGGAGGCAACGCTAGTAACACGAGTGGTTTGACTAAAAAATGGACAGTTGATTGAAGTGGGCACTGCATAATTCATGCAGGTTACAGGATTAGGTCCAGTGAGATCCAAATTCGCCGCATTAAGATCCCAGGCAATTTCGTAGAAAGACCAATTCGCAATGGCAGCAAGATCGGCCGGTTTTGCGGCATCAAAATTGGTCCAAGTGGCCAACGCGGTGGTAAAGCCAGTGAGACTGTCTGGTCTGCTAAATGACAGAATGCCGCTGAAAGGAGTTGGTGGATTTTTTACGGTGTCTCCACACACGGCAACTGGAGTTGCCGTGGACCAAATGGGAAAACTGGTAGGACTTCCAAAACCATCCACGTACTGAGCTACGAATGCATAGCAGTGAGTTACGTTAGCGGTTAGGGTATTGGGATCTGCCCAATTTAGAGGATTTGGTGGAGGTACCGTTGAAAAAGTGGCGTAGGGAACGTTATGGCTTCTCGCCGCCGTTTCGGCAACGCCCTTAGCCCCTGGTCCTTCGGCATGGTAGACCGCAATTTGATTGTACAACTGATTGACCATGGTCGGTAATCTGAAATCAACATTGGCGTTAGTGTCGTTGGCATGGACTACGATAGCACCCTCTCCCCCTGGCGAAATGGGCGTCGTATTTGCCACCAACCCTGAAGCAGCGCCGATATCACCCTTAGCTAAAATAACCTGAGGGGTACA
>JAYVQZ010000245.1:0-7745 GCA_043776735.1 Deltaproteobacteria bacterium
AGTACTCAAGCGGCCACGGAAGTCCCAGCGGTCTCGGTGTGGGCGTTTCGTACACTGAGGTGCGGGACAATGTTTTAAGCTACCCCGCGCGCGAGATTATTGTTCTGATGATGGCCTGTTATTCCGGCAGTATGGTAAAGGCCTTCGATCAGAAAAAAGAGGTCTGGCAAGATTGGCTCAAACGCGGCCGGACTCTTTTTGTCATGGGTTCTAGTAAGTCCACTGAAACTTCAAGCACTGGTCCAGGGACCGATCCCGACCAAGCCAACAGTCCCAATGGAAGTGCGGGGAGTGCTTTTGGTCACTCCCTTTGGAAATCCCTTATTGGGTATGCCGATGGGTACGTGGACGGGGTAAAGGACGGCTTTCTCTCCTTAGAAGAAATCAGAGACTTTACGATCGATAAGACAAAGAGCGTCGGCGGTCATACTCCTGTAGCAACAGGAACTTACTACGGCGGTTTAGTCATGAATCGAGTCCCGCCCCCCCAGATTTTGGAGCGGTTAAAGAGGGGGTCTCAAAGGCTGTCTGAGGCCGAGATCGAGGAGCAGATTGCTGCTTTGGACAAGGCGATGGCCGTTGGCCAACGCCGTTAACCTATTAGGCCCTGTTTCACCCTATCCAAGTAAAGTGCGGTCTGATAACGACACGATGTGGTACAGGCATCTCAATCAGACTTTTCCTCCTCTCAAGGCCGACTGGTGGGGCATTTACGAGCGACGGTCTCAGCTCTCTTGTTGGGTGGAACGCTCCTTGTTACCAACTTAGCTCAGACGCTAAGCCTCTTAATTCGTCCTCTCTCGCTCCCCTTTTTTAGGTCCTTTAACCGCTTTTGTGCCGGCTCCTGGTGGGGGCTTGGCCGCTGGTGGGCCGAAGGGCTTTACGGCATACGATTAGAGTATCGCGGCGATGATGTGCCCGTGGCAGAAAATGCCATGGTGATTTGCAATCACCAGTGCATGACCGATATCGTTTTTCTTTGGTCGATCGCGTGGCGAAAGCGGCGCATTGGTGACCTGAAATTTGTGGTCAAACATGCGCTTAAGTACGTTCCGGGGATTGGCTGGGGAATGCTTTTTCTTGACTGCCTTTTTCTCAAACGAAATTGGGAAGAGGACCAGGCGCTTGTTAAATCGACTTTTTCCAAGTTCTCTCAACAGCAAATTCCGCTTTGGTTGATCTCTTTTAGTGAAGGGACCAGGCTTACTGCGGAAAAGCTTGAGCTCGCCCAGAAGTTTGCTAGCGGACGCGGAGTTCCCGTCCCCGAAAATGTTTTGGTACCAAGAACCAAGGGGTTTACTGCTGCGGTGACCGGCTTGCGTCACTACGTCACTGCAGTCTACGACATCACCATAGCCTACCCCGACGGCGTGCCTTCACTATGGCAGCTTGTGCAGGGAAGGGTGAAACGCGGGGTAATGCACGTCACTCGTTATCCCATCGAGTCTTTGCCCATGGAAAAAGAGGCGCTAGCCGATTGGCTCAAAAAGCGCTTTGAGGAAAAGGACAAACTGCTGCCTGTCCTCATTGCCTCGGCGAAGTAAATCTTAGAAGGCGTAGTTACCACCGATGGCCGCCACCATGCGATTAAAGCGGTAGGCACTAACATTAGAAAAATTGCTAACGTAGCTCAACGAAGCCAGCACATTAAACTCGTCAGTGAGGCGGTACCCGCCGCTGGCCACAATATTTACGCACTGATCTCTTCGAATTCCATTGAGGCGGTCGGGGTACCACGTGGCAGTTAAGCCGGTGCTTAATCCCGCAATAAGATTGGGGCTGAAGTTGAAAGTGTTTCCAAAATCCAACGCTACCCGCCTACCACGAAATTCCTCACCGGTGGTTTGAGTCCAAATTCCCGATAATGAAATTCCTGGGTTCCAGTACGCTGTCATTTTTGAAGTGGCCACCGTGGCTTTTAAGTACTGTTCGAGTCCTGACTCACGAAGAGTCGCCGAAAAAGAGTCGTCCAGGTACATTTTTTTTGGCTGGAAAAAAAGCTCGGTTGTTAGCGTCCAGTCGTTGTTGAGCGCGGTTTTTAAGTAGGGTCCTAGGGAACCTTGAAGACTATAGGCGCCCAGGCGCCCATTGTTAGTCGCGGGATCTACCTGATACTGAAAGCCAACTATCGCACCAAGCTTGAAGCCATAGCTGGTGGATTCCAAGGCATTGCGAGTGATGTTAAGGCGAAAATCATTGAGCAGAAACTGGGCGTTTCTTGTGTCCGCGTTTAAGTTGTAATTAAAGCTGCCCCGGTAACTGGGGACGAACTGAAATTCATCTCCTGGAGAGGTGGCGTAGATAATTCCGTAATTAAGGGTTTCCACAAAAGAACTAGCGCTGGGAGTGGACGAACCCGTAGTGGTTCCCGAGGGAACCGAAAGCACATTGGAGTCGTAACCCGACATTAGGCCAGCGTTTACCAAAAGAGCACTCTCCTCAAGAGAGTGAAGTTCTTTTCCCGTCGCTTTCTGTACTTGGTTTGCCAGGTCTTTTGCCGCCGCCGAGGAACCGCCCCATTTCAGTCGTTCATTGGCCAAAGTGCGTGCCCGCACCAATCCACGAACTGCAGAATCGCCGTTTCGATTTTGAGCGTCGAGATGGCTCAACTGCAATTGAGCGACCGGTTTAATATCTTCATTATTGGAGTCTAGAGCACTTCCAAAGTAACTTCGGGCGTCATCGTAGCGCCCCTGATCTCTTGCGATCAGGCCCAAGTAGTAATTTGCCGCCCCAGCCACAGAAGGTTCTTTGGCGGCTCGATTTAGGCGTGCCGCGGCGTTGGGAACGTCTTTAAAGCGATAGGCCATGCGGCCGGCCAACATTTCATACTGAGCGACATCTTTCGCCTTTCCTTCTTTTTTTCGCAACTCAATCAGTTTGTCGTATTGGGCAATCGCACTTCGATCATTTTTTGCCGAGAGAAGCAGTGCTTTTATTTCCATCGCTTCGGGAAGGCTGGGCGCTTCGCGTAATAAGTTGTCGGCTAAAGTGATTCCCCTAGCATAATCTCTGGTGTGGTAGGCCAGTTGAATTTCTGAGATCTCAGCTTCGTACCGGGAGGAGACGGAGGCCTTTCCGACGATTCCAAGGGTGAGAGCAATAAAAAAAAACTGTGTGAGTTGAAATTTGCCTAACAAGATTTCCTCCGCCGTCGTTGAGAGAGTGCGCTGAATGGGTAAATTCACCTTTGAGTTACTTGGCGTTTAATTTTATACACGTTAGATTTGTACTCAATGTCTTTCTTTAAAGAAATGAACCGTTTTTTACGACTAGGCATGACTCTGTCAGTCGTAATTTTTATTTTGGCCACGTGCACTTTTTCTCCTCGACAGGATCTTGCTCTAAAAATTGACTCTGTGCGTTTAGCGGAAAAGTTGCGGGGAACTAAACTCTCTAACCTCTCCTGTTTTTTTGTTTCGGTGACTGGCCCTGGAGTTCCTTTCGATTTTGGCCCCTATAATTTGGGAAAGAGGGATCCGGCTTGTATGGGGTTGGGACGGGTGTCCAAACTCACCTCTCTTTCAGCACTTGGTAAAACGGGCGTGACGATTAAAACCACCGCTGGTGCCAAGCGGAATATCCGAATTTTGGGTGCGGAAACTACACTCCCCAACTGTTCGGGCCTTACCTTTGACGCCCTGTTTGCCGACAACCGGCGGCCCGCCATATACGAAGTGGCGCACAAGGAGACCGATATCTATGTCGACAGTAAGGTGGTGGTGTCAGAATCTAACGATCTCACAACAGCCAAAGACATTGTAGCCCCCTGCGACTTTACCGGCGTCATTGGGGGGGGAAACAGCGGGGGCACCACGAATACGGCAGTCGCGCGCTCGGCTAAGGTGGCCTTGTTGATTGAGCAGAACAACCAAAAATCTGTTCGCCTTTACGGACTCGATAAAGATCTCCTACTTTCGGCAGAAGGAAATGACTTTTTGATCCCGTCATTTACCAATCCCGAATTTATCCTGCAGCCTGATGCTCGCGGCCTTATTTTGTTTCAATCAAGCTCCACCGTCGGGGCCCAAGTTCAAGGATTTACCATCGACGTATTTGGCCAGCTCACCGAATTGGGCTCTCAAACGCTAAACCACGCGGGACGAAACCTAAGCTTTTCTGCCGATAGTAGTTATGCCTACATCCCGGAAACGTACTCCTTCTATCAAAAGAATGTAGTTGGGGGAGTTTTCTCTGATCTGATGAGTCACGGCGCTTGCTCGATGGCTGGAACCGACCGCTTATTAGCCACGCCTAGCCAAATGTTTTATTTTCTCACTGATACGGTGTCCGTTTCTGGCACTAGTACCGATGGGAATTATTGCGACCTGGCAAAGTTGAATGCCGGCCCCATTGTTGGCAGCGCCGCTCAAGCATCATTTAGCAATAAGGGGGTACTCTACGTGGCGAGCAGCAGAGGCTCTTTGGGAAGGGTGGCCTCTTTCCTACCCGATTCAAACGGAGCGTGGACTACTAATGCGGGAGGTACGGTGGATGGCGCCGGATCAGGCCTGTTGTTTGGCCTTGATCCGTTCAACCGCTTTGTCTTTATCATCGATTATTACGCTGGCACGTTAACGAGCTACGCGATGAACGCTGATGGAACCTTAAATGTGTTGCCCCGAAGCCAGCTTTTTGTTTCCAACCCCAATTCGATCTCCGTCGATCCGCTGGGAAGATCAGTTTTTGTAACGTCGGCCGATGTGAGTCTTTTGGAATATTCCTTTAACAGTGAGGGGCTCCTTAGCTACGTGACTCAAAGTGGATTTGCTACCCCAACGCACGTGTACCGCGTACAAACGATTCCAGTTTACTAACTCTGAGTAAGATACGCTGGCTTCGCTTTTTCATAAAGCAAAGGATATATTACCGCTGTATGCCAAATCCTCTTCGGTTTCGGGTAATAAAATTTTTACCGTTTTTTTTTCTCCTCTTTGCTTGCACGTTTCGCCCCACCTCTCAAATGACTCCGGTTCTTGATGAAAAAAGTCTGAGCAAACTTGTTCGCGCCTCGCGGGTTGATGGCATCTCCTGTCTTTTTGCCTCCGTCTCAGGTCCCGGCATCTCGCCCGATTTTGGTCCGCTAAATTTGGGCGATCGCAGCCCGGTTTGCCTTGGCCTGGGGTTGACTACGAACCTGGGAACGATCGCCCATTTTTCAACAAAGGGAATGCAGCTCAAAGTTCCCTCCGGCCCCCAGCGCACGATCCGGATATATGGAGTGCAGTCGACTCTAACCGACTGCGATAACAAACCGCTCTCAGAAGTTTTTGGAAGTAGACGGCCTGCAATCTATGAATTGGGGAAGGCAACGGCGGATGCTTTCGTAGATACCAAGGTAGTGGTGCATGCCTCTAGTGATGGTAGTTCTGCCAAAGACATTGTGGCGGCGTGTGATAGCACCAAGCCAGCTCCCACTGCAGCGCGCGACACCAAAGTGGTTGCGGTGGTTAACATATCGGGAAACTATTACCTGCGTTATTTTAAGAGGGACAGCGCGTTAAATCTGGTTATGGAGGACTCTGACATGCTGATTCCCTTCAATAGCTACAACCAACTAGCCTTAAGTCCCGATGGCCGGGATTTCTACTATTACCTACCGGCTCCAACGCCGGTAGCCCAAACTTTCATAAAACGGGTTCATCTTGACCCCCTCGGCGCAGCGATTTCCGACGTTGGCTATGAATTGAATGTCGGCAACTCCTTCAGGTGGCTGACGTTTTCTAGTAACAGCGCCTATCTTTACTTGAGCAGTTCGGTAAGCCTCTATCAGTACAATAGGGGCGTTAAGAAAATCGAAGCCTATAGCACCCCCGGGTGTCCCCTGCCTCTTAATTTCGGGCCGTACGCTAACTCTCGACGTACCTATTATTTTGATAACGGCCAATTTTCCTTTAGAACCGAACCGTTCACCGGGGATTTGCTGTGTGACGGCGAATTGGTTTTATACGGTGGACCTCTTCCCTTTAATGTTGTGAAAGTAGTCCCCGGAAAACCGGGAGTATTCTATTTCATGGGTACCCTCAATGGCGCGACCGCTCTCGCCTCCTATCGTCAGAGTGCAAGCGGGTTGTTGGCATATTATGGTAGCTCCCCAGGTTTTAGCTCAACGTATATAGATTTTGCCGTACAGCCTCAAGGAAGCTTTCTCTACATCAGCGATGGAGTTAACCAAAAGCTCATTCCCTATCTCTTAAATCCGGATGGAAGCATTGGTACCTCAGGAAATAGTCTATTCACACCCACCATCCGCAGTCTCAGCATGGACCCCTCAGGAAAATCTGTTTTTGCTATTATAGGAACCGGTTTCTTGCGACAGTACGCAATAGACGCCGCAGGAGATCTCACCCAAGTTGATAATGTGACCCCATTGCCAAACGACGGAGTTTATTCCAGCGTGATGGCCGTACCCGTCTACTAATTCCCTACCTACATGCGCTAATCGAAACGCGCTTGACTCGACGCGTGTTATTTAAAAAATTAGAGCGTTGGAAAAAAGCAAGCATCCACGATAAAATTTGACCATGCGAAATTTATTGATCTTTGGGGCTTTTCTTTCAACTTTAGCTTTCGGTGCCGGCCCACAGGGTGCCCCCACCGGGAAAGTGGTTCAGATAGTAGGTGGCGCGAAAGCCGCGGAAAGATCTCTCACCTATGGAGATTTAGTTTACGCAGGCGAAGTGATTCGAACCGACAATGGATCGAGAGTTAAGATTTTGATGACCGATCGATCGATCATCGATATCGGAGAAGACAGCGCCATTCGCATTCGCACCTATTCGGGGCCAGCCACCGCAGAGGCTAACCGTGAATTAGATTTGGAATTGGGATCGATTCGAGCTTCGGTACGAAAGTCGCCCAGTGGTAAAGGAAAGTTTTTTATCCGCACCAAGTCTTCGGTACTTGCCGTACGCGGCACTGAATTTGGTGCCACGCAAGACGAGTCGGGAAATTTAAAGGTTTCTGTTTTTGAGGGTGTGGTTCGCATTGGCGATAAATATGATTTAACTGCGGGGCAGGACTTTCACCAGATGGCGGGCAATAACGTCCCTGAGATGCGTCGCCTTAGCGTCAAAGAGTTTTCAGAGACTCGCAATCGTTACACGACTGACTCCACTGGTGGCGGTGGCGACGCGGCCACCAGTTTAATTGCTGGTGACCACGCTTCAGATCGCAATGTGGCTAGCTTCGACCGCATTGCCAACGATCCCAGGCAATACGCCTACAATAACAATCCTGGTCAACCCAACGGCCTTGGTGAAATCGATAAGGGAAACCGCGGCAGCAATGGAATCCCGGTGGCTGTTTTAATTATTTACGATCAGACTCCTGCCGTTCGCCGTTAAAGTTGACTTTTTTACTCAACTCTTGAGACTTGGCTCAATGCCGTTGCCAACATCCACAGAGCCACCCAACCCTTCTCAAGTTCATCGATTTTACAGTGCCGATCTGCTCGTGCGCGCAGCGGCTGCCGACACGACGGAACTGGTGCGCGAGGTGAAGCGGCTACAGGGACTTTCTCCCCTAGCCACCTTGGCCGTCGGCCGTGCCATCACCGGGGCGTTGCTGATGGCTGCTCAGCTGCGAGAAGGGCAGGCCGTAGGGCTCTATTTTAAAGGCGATGGCCCTTTGGGAACCCTTTTTGCCGAAGCCACGTACGAGTCTTGGACCAGGGCCTACTGCGCCAACCCCAAGCTTGCTCTCCCTCTTCGTGACGGACATCTCGATCTTCCTACCGCGATTGG
>JAYVQZ010000246.1:0-7737 GCA_043776735.1 Deltaproteobacteria bacterium
GGGGATATTTGAAACCCAATCGGACCTGGACAAATCGCTCGCATTTGTTCGCATTGACGATGCGCGCAGGCTATTGAGCCTCCCAGCCAACGCCATCCATCAGACGGCCATAGTCCTCAAATCCGAGTTGGACTCGGATTTGGTGCAAGAAAGAATGCAGCGGACCTTTCCTCCCAAGGAGGCCGAAGTCCTCACCTGGAAAGAAATCCAACGGCCCTTGATGGCAATGATTGAACTCAATAAAAGTGTCAATCGTATGCTGATGATCGTCATTCTCTTTATCGCCGCGTTAGGGATCGCAAACTCCATTCTCATGAGCATCTTAGAGCGAACCAGAGAATTTGGGGTCATGATGGCGGTTGGCACGACCAAGCGCGAAGTGATTCGGATGGTGGTCATGGAAACCTTTCTGCTAAGTGCGGTGGGCGTCGTGTTAGGAAATGTGATGGGTATCGTCATCACACTCTATTTCAACCGTTACGGATTCGATCTGAAATGGCTGACGACTCAGAAAATTGTCGTCGAAGGCACGATCATACAGACAGTTAGTTATCCAACTGTGCATTGGGAAAATAGCTTGTTTATTATGGGAGCTATTTTGATTTTGTCTCTGATCGTGTCCTTTATTCCGGTCCGATATATTGCAAACTTAAATGCAGTGAAAGCGTTACGTAGTAATTAGTTTTTCTCGTGATTTGAAGAATTGCGTCAAAAGCTATCCTGAGGCAGTAGCCGAAGGATTTCGTAAAAGTAAGCATTTTGGGGGCGAGTATGAATATTTTAGTGTTTCAAGGCGTATCGAAGAGTTATTCCGAGGAGGCGCCGGCTCTTAAGGATGTTACTCTGACTATTAGGGAGGGCGAGTTTACCGCATTGGCAGGCCCCTCCGGCTCTGGTAAAACAACCCTCTTAAATATGGCTGCCGGCCTAGACGTCCCCTCTCACGGCACTGTCTCTTTTCTCGGGCACGAGCTCCAAACCCTCGGAGCGGATACACTAGCCAGAATGCGCAGGAAGCATATTGGCTTTGTTTTTCAGTCCTACAATCTCTTTCCGGTAATGAACGCGCTAGAAAACGTGGAATACCCATTGGCCCTAAATCATATCCCCGATAAAGTACGCCACCGCCTAGCCCAAAGAGCGCTTGAAGATGTGGGACTTGGGGAGTTCGCCAAACGGTTTCCAAATCAACTTTCCGGCGGACAACAGCAGCGTGTGGCTATTGCACGCGCCATTGTAAATGGGCCAAAGATAGTTTTTGCCGATGAACCAACGGCCAATCTTGATTCCGTTACCTCAGAAAAACTGCTGCAGCTGTTTAGACAATTGAACGAATCCAAAGGAATCTCTTTTCTCTTCTCGTCGCACGATCCGATGGTCTTAAAAATCGCCAATAGGGTGGTTAAAATGGTGGATGGACAGATAAAGAGTGATTCCTTCCGCAAGAAGTCCGCGTCTTTAGTAAAAGCCACGATAAAAAAGGAATCGGCCACGGTTGAAGAAAATGAAAGCGCATTAGCGGTCGAAGTCGTTATTTGAGCTTTTGGGGGATCATTCCATGGGAAGATTTTTATTATCATTAGTTATTTTGACTCTAGCGATCCAAGCCTTGGCTGTTGATTCCAGTGAGGTTCAAGCCGCCTCGATCATTCGTTATGGTGAAGAGCAACTACGTGGGGACAGTACCCAAGCCACTTTAGTGATGGTGATAAGAAAGCCGGACTTCACGCGAAAGCTTCGACTTCGCTCTTGGACCACAGGGGACAAACGGGCTCTTGTGGAGATTTTGGAACCGGTGAAGGAAGAAGGGATTTCCTCCTTACGGTCCGATGATCAGATGTGGAACTACCTTCCCAAAACGGATCAAGTGGTGAGAGTTCCCACTTCGCTTATGCTGCAGTCGTGGATGGGCAGTGATTTTACCAATGACGATTTGATGAAAAGCAGCTCTTTGATCCGTGACTATAATCATCGGGTGTTGAAAAATTCCATTATTGGTAAGGAGAAAGTGGTCCTCATTGAATGCGTTCCTAAACCAAACGCCCCGGTCGTTTGGGGGAAAATTCATTATTGGGCCCGAACCGTTGACAGGTTACCGCTCAAACAAGAGTTTTATGACGAGAAGGGTAAGTGGGTTCGAACCATGTCCTTTGCGGGATTTAAGAAGATGGACAATAGAGTTATCCCCACTTTGATTTCGGTAAAGGTGGCCGAGAATCCTAAACAAAAAACCACCATCCTGTATCAAAAGGTTCTCTTCGATCGGGCTATCGACGAAAATTTGTTCAGCCCCGACTTGATTCGTCGCGCGGTGCAGGACGGAAAGTCCTTGGCATCCGGGTGGAGTCAAACCTACCTTCCCGGCCATTCGGCCGGGGTAACCGTTGTGCGAACGGCTCCTAAAAAGGTAGCTGCGGTACGACCGGTTCCCAAGGTAGTGGTTCGCCAAAAAAACAAAGTTCAGACCGCTGGTTTTTACTTTCCTAGCAAAAGATAGCCTCGCACATTAATTGCTCCGGGACGGTGGCCTCAGCTTCGTTACGACGCGACGTCTAAATGCTGAACCTAGGGATAACGACCGAAAGATGTTAGCTTTCTCAAAATGGGATCTTTGAATTTCCTTTTGGCCGGCATCGTAGGCTTGATTCTCCTCTCTTGTACCGGCATTGCAGCCTCCTCATCCTGGCAGTATTCCTTCGGCGGAAGTTATAAATCAATTTTTGAATACCAAAGGCTTAGGCAGACCGGCATATTCTCTGGGCAGGATCTGCCCCTCACCGAGCAGCGCCTTAGAATAAATGGATCGGTTTCTCGCAGCTGGTTTCATGTCGAGTTTGCGGATGAGCTTTCTCTCTCCTATCAGAGGGCTTTGGCGTCGGCGATTCCTGTGCCCAACTTTGCACCGGCTTCAGCGTGGGAGACCCGGACCAATTTTTTTCAAAACAATACGACGGTGATTAGCCAGCGGGTGGACCGCGCCTTTGTGCAAGTTTCGTTCGATTCCTTTGAGGTGAGGGCGGGAAAGCAGATTATAGACGAAGGGGTTGGCCACCTCTTTAGCGCTATCTCGCAGGTTCCTCGCTATGCGTTTGTTTACATCGATCCGGAATATCCAAAGACCGAAGATGCTGTCGCCGTGCTTTGGAAAGGCCCCTTTACCTTAGAGGCCCGTTTCCTTCCCAGAGTGAAAGGGCAACGGGAGGATAATATCCACCTAAGAGCTAAGGGCAGCAAAGCCGGAGCCGACATGGCTCTTACTGCGGGTAGGTCTGATGACAAGCCGTACGTTGGTTTGGAAGCGGCAGGAAACCTAGGCGACTCGTTACTGCGTGGGGAGATCGTTGGTTATGAATGGCAGGGGAAAAGTACGGTTCAGGGACTTTTGGGTTTAGACCGCGTCCTTTCCAAAACTTGGAGTGGGCAACTCGAGGTGTTCTACAACGGTTTTGGAAGCTCTTCGAACTACACGCTAGGATCCTTTACCCACCGCTCCGCCCCCTATCGGGGTAAATGGTATTTGGGAACGCTGCTCAATTGGGAAGTGAGTTCCCGCCTTAAGAGTGCTCTGGCGAGTACGGTAAATATCGCTGACCCCTCGGTACTATTCCAATTGTTTTTTGTATTTTCTCTGAAGGAAAATATGGACCTAGTTCTTGGTCAGTACTTTGGAGTGGGCTCAAAACGGGACTCCGAGTTTGGCGGACAAATTCCAATACCAAATGCGGCGGGGATGCCTCTTGCCTTGGGTTTACCCGATATTACTTACCTGGAATGGAAGTGGTATTTTTAGGCTGTCCATTGCCGTTATAAGAGCCATTGGCTGAACCATTGGTGTGGCCGTTAGAAGAACTATTCGTTGCCCCGTTCGTGGAACCGTTCGCTGTTCCATTTGCTCTTGCCACCGGAACCTGCATCGCTCTAATGAGTTCTTCTCGCGGGGTATTGGCCTGCACCATCTCTTGGGAACAGGTGAATTTGTGCCGGTAAAGCTCTTCTGGAGTAAATCGCCATTTTTTGTCTGGAGCCTCTAAATTTTCAACGATAATGTAGTCCTTGTGGGTGGCGACATCGTGTTCATGGCCAACAAGGACCATGATGTGGTTTCGAGGCAAACCATCATCCATCGCTTTTGAAATGGCTCCCTTGATAAAGTCGGTAGTGACGGCACTTAATCCTCGGGTGCCGTGGGCCATTTTTGTGGCAGTCCGAGAAATATACTGGATCAGTTGGGGGGAGACTTCTGCGCTGATGTCATTATTTCGAGACAGGTCCTCATAAATACCGGGCATCCATGTTTGGATCACGGCAGGAAAATCGCTGGAGAGAACAGGGGGCAAAGCATAAATGCCGCCGGATCGCTTGGCTCGTTCGATGAGAGCGATCGGCACCGCTCCATATTGCCCGTTGTCTCTTCCTTTGAGCAGGAAGTTTTCGATGTCGGCTTGGGTAAGAGAATGGTACTTCGCCATTTTCTCTTCGTCGTTAAGCCCCTCGTAGATCTCTTCGCCCCACTGTCCCATCATGAACCACGGGTCCCGTAGCGTTCTGGCGCGGTTATCTAACCCATTTGGCTGAATCTCGCCTTTTTCAAAAAGGACTTTCAATTTCTCGAGTTCCTCACTGGGAGCGTCTGCAGCTTCGTTAAGGGCGACGGCGCTGGCCACCCCGGAATCCATCGCTTTGAGTAGCATACCCAATTCTCCGTCAGAGTGATTTCCTAACGGCGGCCCCACCGTTAGGGCGTCAATTCCAAATCCTTTTACGCCAGCAATGCTGAAATTAAATTTCTTACCTTTGTGTCCGTACAGAACTTGATTGAGGGCTTCAAAGCGAGTGTCTTTACCGCTACCCGTGGGCCCCAAGATAATGAATACGGGAATAGGACTGTTGGGTTCAAGCCGAGTGTAGGTAGCAAGCCGCTGACTAATTTTTTCCAGCGCGTTGTCCTTGGTAACCACTAGCTTTGAGACCCGAGCATAGAGATCGCGAAGCGGAGGTTCCCCGTTGGGGCCTGTCAGCCAGACGTCGGTAAGGCCGGCCTTATGAGTGAGATAAATCTGAGCCTCTTTGAGGCCGCCCTCGTAGGGGTTCTCTTCGGGGTGGGTGAGCTTCCAAGTCATCAGTTCATTGACGGCCGCCAAAATCGAGCCCGGCATTGCCAGAGGGGGGGATGTTAAAAACTTGCGAGAATGGATGAGGTACCGGATGGAATCGTCGGTGACAGAAATTCCATATAAAGGTTCCCACACTTTGGAGGCTCTAGCGCGAACGATGCGAAATGCCGAGTTTTCACTAGTCTCTGGAATTTTGATCACTTTATTTCGACGATCGATGGCGGAGTCTGCCCCGCGAGAACGTTGGTATTCACTGAAGGTAGTCATGGAAATCGTCACAAATCCCGGGTCCGGTTTTCGAGACACGGGTTGGTAGGGCAATCGGAAACCGGTTTCGTCCTGGATCGTTTTTAGCGCTTCTTTAATATACGGTTTTAGGCTCGCATATTCGTCGAAGACAAAAAAGGAGCGTCTGCCAATCCTCTTTCCATTGCCATCGGTGCGGGCATATTCCTTTTTTGCGGCACTAAAAAGATCGGCAAACACCTTGAGCATACGCATCTCTTCCGAGGGAGCGGGCTCTCCCCTCTTAGGGTTTTGCTTGGTGAGTAGGGCGTTGGTTACGCGGTAGATATCGGAGTTGCCTATGAGCGATTTTAGTATTTTTGCATATGGTAGATTTTCATCCGTGGGAAATGCGATCTGTTTTTTAAAGTAATCGGGGAGGATGCCGTACGAAAACATACCGACGATTTGATCTAAGAGAAAACTTTTCCCCACACCGGCTTCGGCCAGGAGCAAGGCGTTTGAGTAGTCTGTCTTCATCACCGCTTGAAGAATCTGCTCCAAGCTGGGAGCGGATTCAGGATCAAAAAAGACATCGGCAATCAACTGCCTTCCTTCGTCGGTTTTCAAGGGGTCTTTACCGAAGTCGGCAACGAGACGGGCAAAGCGTCGGGAGAGATCAAAGTCTTCGGGTTGGTCGCACTTTAACTTTTCAACCAGATAGCGGCTGACTTCGCTGGAGGCGGAACTGCTGCCTTTGGGATGAGGCACCTCGGTCCCCAAGGCGCCCGGCACTGGGCCGGGGGGAGGTGCTGCCATAGCGTGGCTTAAGAATAGCGACAGACCTAAAACGAGCCCAATAATTCTCATCACAAGAAAACCCCTCATCCCATTAAACCTGTCTAAAATCGGTAACACGTGGCGTTAACTGCCGTCATGGAAAATTATCGTCCTGGCCGAAGGCTAACCATTTTGGCGCCCTTTGCATTGCGCCGGTGTTTGCGTCTCTTTGTGAGTTATAACTGTACGGAAGTATGAATGTTTAGTCGGTGTAGGCCCAAAGGCTAAGGGACCCCTCTTTGGTGGGTTTTCCTGGTTAACTTCCGAAGTCACAAAAGTAAGATGTCCTTGGTTGAGCCTCTCCAAGAAGCCACTAGCAAAGAGGGGCCTAGGTGGTTAAAATTTCCCCCCTACCTATGAAAATATCGTCCTTCTTGTTGTCTCTGGTTTCTCTGTTTGGCGCGTTATTTATGGGAGGCTGCTCCTTGGGGCCGCCCGACGCGTTCGTTCGAATGCGTCTGGGAACGCCGGCCTATTCCGAATTTAAGTGTGTTGGGGCTTTAGTTACGGGGGAGGGGATCCCTTCGCTGGATGGGAAAGCCAATGACTGGCAGTCGATTTACCAAGGGGGCTCGTGTCCCTATCCCGGTATCTCCACTGCAGCACAATCACTGACGTCTGGTCACAACGTGAATATCGCCCTTAAAGTTCCTACCGGGGACCATCGTACCGTGCAAATTTGGGGGCTAACGACGGCGGATGCCACCTGTCCTACAGAAACGCTCTCAGAATTAATTCTTAAAAAACAAAGCGGAACGATCTCTCCCTCTATCACGGGAATTTACGAGCTGGGCCGAACGAATGCCTCGATTTTACGCGCGACTGTCATTACGGTGAAGAATACTTACAATCCCGCTAACACAAAAGATCTGCGAGACTGTTACCTCACCACCTCAGGCTCTGGTGGAGGTGTGACGGGGCCTACCTTACCCTTCACCTCCCTCAAACTATTTAAAAACGACAAATATCAATTTCAACCGTCGGGGGGAAAGTCCTATACCTATGCGATCACAGGCATACCCGCTAACGCTTTAGACAGCTCTGGGTTGTTGATCGCCCCAAGCGCAGTTCGTGCCAGCAACGCCATTGTAACGATCACTGATGATCGGGGAAACAAACTGTCGGTCGACGTGGCGTTTCTCGATCCCACCGACAGCAGTGCCATTGGCAACCTTAAGTACTGGTACAGCAGCAGTGGCCTATGGAGTTATGGTGAGGGCGGGCAAATTGCGAAATTCGCGCCTTGGCCCAATCAAGGTTCTAACACGGGGGCAAATCCAGGTGCGGCTGCCGCAGTGGCACTTCCTACGTTTAGTCGAGTTTTAGGACCTAATGGGAATCCGAGAGTTGCCCTTCCTGTGGGGGCATCCTTTGCCCAATCGATCGCTTTCCCTCTGGCTGGCTCACACAGTATCTACGTCGTGGCACGACGAAAATCCAGCGCGCCGGCGACTCTTTTTGCAATTTGCGAGTCCGCGTTTTGTGGATCTTCAAATACCGCCTCGTTTATTTCCCTCAGTGGCGATCCGACGACTGGAAATTTTAGTCTTGTAAATGA
>JAYVQZ010000247.1:0-2013 GCA_043776735.1 Deltaproteobacteria bacterium
TGAGGGGTTCCCATGAGGACGCCAAGGTCATCTTGAAGGGCAGCAATTTTGCTTAATTTTACACCGGCTGCCGCTTTAAATTCATAAGTCGTAAGAACAGGCCCTTGCGTGATGTTGGTAATTTGCCCTGTGATCTGGAAACTTAAAAGCTGCTCAAGAATTTTATTTGCTCGCTCTTTAAGCTCCCCACGGGACATCTTCTTTCCAGTGGCGGCAATATTCTTTAGAATTCTTAACGACGGATTATTGTAAGTTCCGGAAAAAGGAATGATCTCTTCGAACTCGTAGGGTCCGGAGCCTTTAGCAACCGTCTTAGAGGAATCGGGTTCTCCGTCCTCACCGGTTTGTTGAAGCGCGCTGAGATCTATTTCATCGGTCTTTTCCTCATCGTCGTCTCCTGGGGATTTGACCAGTTTCAACTTGGCTTTAGCCGGTGCCTTTTTCTTTGACTTGCCGGCACCAGGAGAGGGCTGCGCCCCGACGGCGACCTTCGGGACCACGGCGGCCGGTCGTGCCATTGCAGGACGGGGAGTGGGCTCTTCAAACTCGTTTTCTTGGTTGGCAGTAAAGAGCCGCTCCACCCCTCGGGTTACAGATAAGCCTGTGGTCAAAATTCCAGTAATGAGAAAACCAAAAAAGATGATGATGACGGCGCCGGTCACGTTGAAGTAGTGACTTAAGAATTGCCCTGCCGTTTTCCCAACCAATCCACCTTGCAAAAGGCTTGCTTCCGGGGCGTGGTCTTTCATCAATAGGTGAAGAGCAACGGCCGCAAGACAGGCTCCCAGGGTCAACCCTAAGATGCGGTGCCAGTCCCTTTTTAAAGGAATGCCGCGAAATGCGCTAAGGGTCATCCAGGCCATGATGAAAACGCTAACAAAGCCTGGAGCGCCGACGGTCCCTAAAAACCATTCGCTCACCACGGCACCCACGATTCCGCCGAGATTATTGATCTGGTCTAAACGACCTCGAAAAAGATTGAAGCTATCTAAAGGAAGATAGGAGGTTAGGGCCACCAAAATAAAGATCGCAAGAAGGGCCAATATAGTTCCCTTGATTTCACGTGACATGCGATCGAGCGAATCGGTAGACGATTCGCCATCATCTTTTTGGCGTTCGAAAAAACGCTCCACGGCTGAAGTTATCCAAAGCATGAAAAAAGTCTTTCTATAGCTACCTGGCTTCAGTTCTCACGTGGCCCGAACGTGGTGTGGGTTGCCGGAACTGTGCGCAAAACGCCCCGTTACCCCAAATAGACAAGGGGACGCGAGGGCGAATTCTGCAAGAGTGGTGCCTGCAGCCCCCTCTGCGAAATTGGCTCTGGGTTTGAGATCTTAGGCTCTTTTTTCGCGCGTGAGGCTTTGAGGTTGAGGCTATGCGGTGGTACTTTGACGGTTTGGTGACGATTTGCGGCACGGCGTACTTCAGTTTGTCACCCGTTGCTTTGGCAGTGCAGTAGCTGCAGGACTAACACTCTGAGATCTGGAATTCGTTGCAACTGGTCTCTTAGGCCTATAGGCCTGGAAGTCTCAATCGTCTTAGCGCGCACGGATGTCCGCGGTATCCCTAAGGCTGAGACTCCCGGACTGGCAGCCCGCGAGACCTTCTTAGAAGTTGGGAGCGGCATGAGATGAATTACTTCGCTGACGGGTCTACTTTACTGGTCGTCATTTTTTCTGCCTTCATAATCGGTTGGGCAGCTGAGACGGCGCAAGTCTTCGTCTCGAGGGCTCTCGCCCTGTCCCTATTGGCTTTGTTGCAAACCTCGCCGGAGTTCGCCGTTGAGGCCAGTGTGGCTTATTCCTTACAGCGCGATTTAATGACAGCAAACCTCACCGGTTCACTCCGCTTGCTCATGGGTCTTGGCTGGCCAATGGTTTTTTTTGTTAGCTTCCTAGCGAACCTGTATCGTCATAAAAAAGTAACAAAAAAAATTGTCCTGGCTAATGAGGACTCTCTCACCATCCTTTTAATGTTTATTGCCATTGTGTATTTCGTGGTGATTTGGGCCAA
>JAYVQZ010000248.1:0-2011 GCA_043776735.1 Deltaproteobacteria bacterium
CTCTGGGAGAGTCTCTCTTCATACCGGGAGACTGGAAACTCCTCCCCATCACGCCACTACACACCTCATATTTTGACCCAATTCTATGGCCGAGGCCGGCTGAAGGACAGGGGGGAACGACGGGAGAAGGGTCGCTGGGGGGAGGGGAGGACCCCCCCGAGACTCTGACCCCCTCGAGAGACCTTCGGAAATAGGACACATATTTTCCCCTCGAGGCAATAAGTTTTCCTGCACCCACACCCCATATACCCCCTCGGACCCTCCTTGGTTTTCGTACTCAGTTTTCAGAGGGTTTTAAAGGCCTTATTAATTAGGGAAATTTGAATTTTTGTGGCGGTTGAGTTTTGACCCTGGGGGTGGGTTTTGGTAATTGAATTTAATTCAAATTAGTTGAAATGGACCAAGAAACGGCTGACCAAAAGTGAAGATCTCGTGTGGTCCAGAAGCCTTGGGGCTGTGGCACCTCCCAGAAGTTGCGGGCACGCCTATTGACACGCCCAATCGACCTTCGGGCTCGATAGAAATTGAAGTCAAAAACTTTGTCAGCACACGAAGTGCTCTTCCAGAAGAAATTCTTGTGGAGACACCTTTCAGGACCTAGCCCAGTGCTCTGGCAATTTCTATGGAGGGGGTCTGCTCCAGGAATCCAAGAGTAGGCCCTGGTCTACGTTCATTCTCGTGGAGCCTCCCAGCCAGCACCTTTCATGGGGAAAACTGACCTTCACAAAAAACGTCACTTTTAATATAGAAACGGAGATCTGCTGTGGTATAAGAGCTATCGGGCTGGGACCAATTTTGAAAGTTTGGGGCACGCCTATAGAACAGCCCTATCCCCTTTTGGACTCGATTATCGATCATACAAAAAACTTTGTCAGCACACAAAGTGCACATCCAGAAGAGATTCTTCTCAAAACCAAAAATCTCAACTTTGAAGGCTTGCCCCTTTGCACAGGCAATTTCATTGGGGAGAATGTGGTCGAGGACTCATTGCCCCGGGCCGTCAGTCCATAAACTGTCGTGGATCCCCTGGCTTCAGACCCCCAGTCGACCATCCCTCAGAAACGGTTTTTCCACAAGAGCCCGAAAAAAGTTAATATAGAAATGGAGATCTGCTGTGGTCTAAACGGTATCGGACCGGGACCAATTTGGGAGGGTGGGGGCACGCCTCTTGAGCAGGCTAAGGTGTGTTTGGACCTGTTCTTCGATCATACAAAAAACTTTGTCAGCACACAAAGTGCACATCCAGAAGAGATTCTTCTCCAATTCGAAATTCAGAACTTTGAGGGCTTGCCCCGTTGCACAGGCAATTAAGGTGGGGAGAGTCTGGTCGGGGGATCTCTTGGGAGTGCCTGGACTGCATAAGGTCTCGTGGACCCCCCTCGTCCCTCCCTCCCCTGCAGACCCCCCAAAAGGAGAAAAGACGACTGTTTCACAAATATTATTGATTTCAACGGCTAGATTTTTAGACGAAAAACGGTCAGACCGAAGTTCGGGCTGCGGAGTGGGAGGGTATTCCCCCGTGGAGGGGAGGTAGGTCTGCCCTCCCTGACCCGGTGCGCGACCTCTCCACGCTCCCTGCATGCCCTCCTGTTGTGCCCCACTCGACTTTAAGCACCTTTTCACCTGTTTTTTGAATTTTGAGCAGTCTACGAGACGTTATAGGGAGACAGGAGGCCTACGAAGGGAGTTGTTGATGTGAAAGTGGTCGGTGGAGTGGAGAGGGAGAGGAGTGAGGGACTGGGTGGTGTAGAAGAGAGTCGCCCCTCTGCACCTCGGTGGGTGGACAGACTTCTAGACTTCTAACCGGTACATTAATTAGCCATCAGTTGGTCCAGTCCCCTATCTTCTGGTTCTAGACGCAGTGGGAAGAGAGAGAGGGTCGAGCGAGGAGAGGGGAGGGAGGGGAGGACCAACCACACGCTGCGAACATGTTGGGACTGATCCACACCTCACTCCATCCCAACACACGTCCTCCTTCTCATCTGGACCAACTGATGGCTAATTAATGTAC
>JAYVQZ010000249.1:0-2002 GCA_043776735.1 Deltaproteobacteria bacterium
GCCTGCGGGGCTTTGCCTGTAGTGCCGGGGATTGAGCCCCAGTACGTCCAGTTGTTCCAGAATCTGATTGGTAACGCCATTAAATACCGAAGTACCGAAAATCCCCAAATTACGATTCGCGCAGAGAAGCAAGGGAGCGATTGGCTTATTTCAGTCCGGGATAATGGCATCGGAATTGCTCCAGAATTTCACGGAAGGATATTTGGTGTGTTCAAGAGATTACATGGTAAGGAAATTCCCGGTACGGGCATGGGACTGGCGCTCTGTCAGAAGATCGTGGGGCGGCGCTACAGGGGGCGAATTTGGGTAGAGTCGGAGTTGGGAAAGGGTGCCGAATTTTTATTTACTATCCCGGCTGTTCCATTAGAAGTAGCGCGTCGAAATGAATGTAAATGAAGTTTCACCTGACGGTGGTAGAAGATAATGGAGCAGACTTGTTTTTGCTGAAAGATGCGCTCGTAAAAATTGGTCTCAGTTTTGACATATATTCGTTTTCAGACGGAGAGACTGCCCGCCGTTATATTCAGCAGGGGGAGGGAGCAGGGCCTGACCTATTTTTGCTCGACTTAAATCTGCCGTTTATCGGCGGTTTAGAGTTGTTGCAGTTGTTGAGCCGTCAGCCCCGGTTCGCGGGCGTGCCCGTTCTAGTTTGGAGCTCGGCCCAATCATCGCAAGATCTGGACGCAATAGCCAAGTATCCTGCTGCTAAATTTATTCCCAAACCGATGGATCTAAGCGGATTTCTCCAGATCGGGCAAAAAATTCAAGAGATGCTCCAGCGCGGCTAACTCTTTCGGCTCCATCATTCGACACTCGTTACACCGGTACTGGCGAAAACGAAGGAGCCTACACGGGAGTTGGGTCATAGCAGATAAGCTTTCTAGCGGCGGCTGAGTAACCTTGGACGGCAACAATTGCTTTTCTGCGAGGCCTAGGGAATATCTGCTAAGAATGCACGCGAAATCCAGAATTTTACCGTTATCATTATTTAGCTGTAGCACATCTCGGTCCTTGAGCGTCATACCAGCCTAGACCGCAGTCTTTCGACTGGCCGTCGAATTGTCTAAAGCCAGTGATTGGTTTAGCGCATGTGCTAAACCTGCAAATTGAAGCGAGGAGACTGCGCATGGAGCCCAAACGAGCGGTTCAATCTGTTCAATCTGTCGAGCAGCGATTAGCCGCAGCCGAATCTAGAAACACGGAACTTGAGCTTGAGAACGAAATCTTGCGAAGTAAAGCAAAAGGTTCAGCCCTTCCTTTTTCCACCTCAAGCAGCGTTCTCGAAAGCATTCCTGATGGATTCGTTTCCGTCGACCAGACCTTCCGCTGTTTGTGGGTAAATTCAGAAGCCGAGCGACTCTTAGGTAGATCACGCGAACAAATAATTGGCCGGTCGATGTGGGAACTATTTCCTGGTGCGCCGCCGCAGACGGAAGCGAGCATCCGCACAGCGATGACGATTCGCCGGGCAGTGGAGGTAGAGAGCTTCTACACTCAGTCGCAGCAATGGTTTTTCACCAAGGCCTACCCTACTGATGATGGTGGACTGGCGATCTATTGGCGTGACATCACGGAACCGAAGCACGCCGAAGCCGAGATCAAGAGGCAAGCGTCGGTGCTCAATCAAGTGCACGACTCTATCATTTCCAGCGATCTTGAGGGGAATATCGTCGGCTGGAATCACGGAGCCGAAAAGATTTTTGGTTACGGACGGGCTGAAGCGATCGGCCAGAGCGTGGCCATTCTGTACTTCGAAGAGGACCGCCCACAGGTGGCAAGGAAGGTTTTGCAGCCCCTTCTTGAACAGGGCTATCTCGAAATCGAGCTTCGCAATCGCCGCAAGTCCGGCGAGGAATGCTTCATAGCGCTTTCGTTGTCCCTCTTAAGAGACGATGCTAACCAACCCTACGGAGTGCTGGGTGTTGCCACCGACACCACCCATCAACGTGCAGCTGAGCGAGAACAACGCTCAGATCAAGAGCGCCTGCAGCTGGCGATAGAT
>JAYVQZ010000250.1:0-7667 GCA_043776735.1 Deltaproteobacteria bacterium
CCAAACCCTTCAGCCCCTTATTCGTGCCGCGGAATCGGTGGGATTACTACGTTGGAACCTCGTGGTGGCACGGCCATGATTGCCTCGGTATTTCCCCAACGCTATTCCCATTTTCGACGACGAAAGTACGTCGTCGAGTTTCGCCGCAATGGCCAGCAGGTGACTCACCTTTGGGATCCTCGAAAGCCTTTTGCCTTGGGAGCTCCGGCCAGGTTTTATTTAAAAAAGGAAAATAGCCGGATACGCTTATTGGATCGGAAAGACGGTGGGCATGGCGTTGAGGTGGCCTCGGTTAAGTTTAATGAGCCACTGACGGTGAAGCTCCATCCCGCAGACGCTGAGCCCTGGGTAATCACGCTGAGGGCCGTAGCCCCCTATGAACCGGTAGCCTTTCGTTCGCCAGAAACCCTGGACATCTCCGACGTCGCCCCCCCTTTCTATCTCTATGCTGGACTTAGGCGGCGCTTACTCAGTCAGACTCAAGTGGGGGAGCATTTTAAGATCCGGATCGCCGCCACTGCGGTGTTTTCCTATGAATACCTCCAAGGGCAGCACACCATTATTCCGCTCCAAGAGGATGTGACTTGGCGAAATTTTGATGGCGAATGCCAGGAGATGATTAAAGACGTGCCCTTCTCCTTAGATAATCATCCTTTTTTAGAAGGATGGGTGGAATGGGAAGAACATTGGTGGCGATGCGTGCCGCTCCATTCACCAGAACACACCGAAATTTTTTTAGTCCACAATCAAGACCCCAGTTTTATTACGAGAAATACCACCATCGCCATTTCCTTGGTAGCCTGGGTGATCTGGCTTCTGGTTCCAATGCGGGTTACCGAGATTGCGCCCTCTCCCGCCAAAGTCGCCTCAGTGAGTATCCAAGCCCCAAGAACTTTTGTTTTTCCTAATCCACCGGAAAGCAACACGGCTCTAGCGATGACAAAGAAAATACAAAAGAGAATGGATGAGGTAACTGTTAAAATCACTTCGGCTGCAGTGGAAAACGAGGATGAGAATGGGGATACGGTCGTTGGCACCAGTGATGGACAGGACGTTCGCCTCCCTTCCTCAGACGCAGAAGATACCAGGAGCGGTTCGCGGCGTAGCTTTAAGTTTGGAGAAGAGATTATTCTCTCTGGCAAAGGTTCGGTAGCAAGCGCAGCTATTTCAAAAACGCTCACCCGTCGCGGAAGTGATTTTCAAGAATGTTATAACGTGATGGCGCGCAAGACTCCGGAGGCCCGAGGCACCGTTATTCTAAATTGGACTATCACTCGATTGGGAAAAGCAGAAGCGGTCTCGATACCTCGAACAGAGATCAAAGACAGTGGCTTTATGGACTGCTTAAAGACATTGATTGAGTCAATGGACTTCCCTCGCTCAAAGCGCGATAGCGTTACCGTCGAAATGCCGTTCCTCATTCAATCTACCGGCCACTAAACCTTTGCCCCACGGTAAGATTAGGTGGCGGCTTCAAAACGGTTCATCAACTTGAATAGGCCAATGCAGCCCATAAATAGGGCAGCGGCGAACCATGGCCATTGCTGTCCCACCGGGATCCAGAGCATCGCTAGAAAGAAACCGGAAAGAAGGACTTGAAGCTGGTGAAGGGCTACTAGTTGCTGAGCCTCAAGTCGCGACCTAAAGGCAAATGTGAGAAGAGAGACCGTCAGAATAAGAAGGAGTCCCGATCCCAACAGCAAACGAAGTTTGGCTTCAGTTTCTTGAAGGGTAACCACTTTGGGAACCACTTTACGGGCAGGCAGTAACGGCACCCCCGCCATGGCGGATTCATTTTCAAATACGCTCACCCGCTCAATCCCTAGACGAGTGAGGGGACGATTCAGGCTATCTTTTCCTACTTTCACCATTTCGTTAACCGCATCAAATCCGCCAACCACTTCCCCAAAAACCGTATAGCCCCCATCAAGATGGGGTGAGTCTCCCAGAAGGATAGAAAAGGAGGTTTCTCCACTATTCTTGTCCTCGGTTAGTCGGGCCATCGAAAGACGCCAGGTAAGGTGCTTCACCTGGGGATCGAGCTCTAAGGGAAGGCGTTGAATCATTGCTGACTGTACCGGCGTCAAGGGAATCTGCCGATCCAATACCTGGGCAATTTGAAGAACAAAACCGTTCTCAAGGCGAAAAAAGTGGGTCGAATTAAAGACTCCCGCACGCATTATTTTGAGGAGTTGTGCTGAAGTCCGTGGCGCCGATTGCGAATAGAAACCAAGAGCTACATCCCCTCCCACGGTGTGCAGGACTGCCCTCTCAGGACCGATCGTTGGCCGAGCAAATAACCCCACCGTTTGAAATATAAATAAAAGAATTAGTTTTTTCATTCTGCCCGTTCCGCTGAGTTCTGACCAAAAAGATTTCTCACGTTACGAGTCAAGGCCCGGTTCACGCGAGTACTGCGTAATTTCCACATCACCCCGTCGACAAAGAAGTGATGAAGTTGAATTCCCGAAAGGAGAACTGCGCTAGACATTTCAAAACTCACCCCGGTGAAGGAGAGTAACTTTGGCAGAATATGGAATAGGCCAATCCCCCCAAGCACGTTGGAAAAGTACCAAAACAACGTCTCTCGCCGCACTGTCTCGAAGATGCTAGGAATTCGCGGCGTTTGCTCGGCCGGGGCGCTACGTCTTTCTTCTATTTGCATCGCCCATACCAACGGCAGGTACTGCAGTGAATGGAAGAAAGGGACTAAGGCGTAAAAAGGAAGGCAGCGGCGACCAAAGACAAACCAGACGAGTTGGGCCACGCCCGGTAGCAGCACCATCCACGGAAAGTTGGCCTTTTTTTTGAGGGCCTGGAAAAAATGAAAAAGGAAGGCAAAACCGGCAGCCACCATGATCCAAAAGAAAATAGTGGCAAACACGGGGGGAACCCCGAAGCCAGGATAGGGCACATTAAAATAGCTCGCCCCTTCTGGGGAGACCTCAGCCTCTAGAGTCGAATAAATAAAAGTGCTAAAGACAAAAGCCGATAGGCACAGGCGCCCCCAACGAGAAAAGCTCATTCCGTTTCGCCGCGCATAAATCAGAGTCACCCCCACGGTTTGCCCACTAAAGTGGTACGGCGACCAAATGAGGTAGAGTTTCACAAAATAGGGGGCCACTAGTTCTGGTTGCGCCAAGGAAGCGACCATTCCCAAAGAGATGACCAGGGGAATGAGCGCTACGGTAAGCGGGAATTCCTTCCGACTTTGAGTGCTATGAGACAAACGCTGAAGCGTCGCTGAAAAGTGAGGCCAATTGACCACCCAACTCAACCAACCGGCGACCACGAGCATCTGGTAGCCGCCTTGATCCCAAGAAAGAGTAATCAACAGCGCATAGGTAAGCAGCGAGCCGCCTCCTAGTAGGAGAAAATCAAAGACCGAACTCACTAGATACCGGTCACTGGAAACGCTGCTGCCAACGTCGGCCGTGGGGCGTCGAACCATTGAAGAAGATGCTGCGCGTGATTTCATGGGGAGTGACCTAATTCTAGCAGGTTTAAAACCTTTTTGGACTCCAGAACGGGGCTTGTGCATCTTCCCAAGCAACGCTAAATAGGGGCCATGGTTTTAAATGTTTCCGTTCAAGTATTGGCCAAACTCCTTGTCTCAAAGGAACCCCCGTTTCTTTTAGACGTTCGCGAACCGGAGGAATTCCGCGTCGCCAATATTGGTGGTAAGCTTATCCCGCTTGGGGAACTCAGCCAGAGATTTGAGGAGATTCCAAAAGACCGGGACATCGTAGTGCTCTGCCATCATGGGGTACGAAGCGGCCATGCGGCGGCATTCCTTCGCCAACAAGGATTTGAAAAGGTCCGTAACATAGTCGGCGGCATAGAGCGTTGGTCGTTACAAATCGATCCCAAATTACCTAGGTACTAATTTACGGCGTTAAAAGCAGGGTGTGCTTGTTGAGTAGACTTCCGCGGGGAACCACTAGGTCATGGACATCTAGAAGACGGATTCCGCCCACATACGCCCCCGGGCGTGCGCTTGGCATGTTAAAGTCATCCATATGCAAAAGGCGGGAGCAACTCAGGGCCTCAAAATCATTTTGTTGCACTTGCCCTTCCCGCACTAGATGAAAGTCTGGTCTTTTTTTTAATAGCTCGCTTGTGGGATATTCTAGGTTCGCCCGTGTGATTGGGTGAATATATGAGGTCACACCCAAAAAATCGGGATCAGGAAAAGTTTGTACGGCTGGCTCAAATCCAAAATATTCCTGATAAATGCGCGAAAGCGCGCGTCGGCCAGCGCGAAGGTAGAGGTGATCGTTGATCACCCTTTCCTGTAGTTCTGGAAAAAGAAGGTCATCAGGAATTTGAGGAAATTTTTGTTTCAATGCGACCACCCGCTGGTGCTGTTGGGGAGGCAATGGAGCAAGTCGTAGCTCCACAGGGACTTCGGTTGCACTCCAAAAATGAAGGCGGTGTGCAATCAGTATCCGATGAATCAACGGGCCAAAATCGTACTTAGAGTAGCGAGATTTGGAGAAGGTTTTTAGCTCGGCAATTGTCCCCACCACTCTTGGAATTTCTGAAAGCGCGCGGCTGACCTCTTCATCAAAATTGAGAACACCAAAGGAGGGAAGATAGGCGATAGGGATTTTCTCAGTTCTTATTTTGGCGCGAGCCAGAGGTTGCATACCCCTACCCACACAACGTTGCTCCGAGGGAATTCCCTTTCCAAAATCGAGCCCCACGCTAACGGTTTGATAGATCTCAAAGGGATCGTTGTAGGCAGTGATAAGAATAATCGGGTACTTGCCATGGACTAGATCCTTTAAGCCCTCGGTAAGCCCTATGCTTGTGGTTTGATTAAATACGCCACGATCAAAATAGACCGTTTTGATAAAGCGATGAGCGTTATTAAGGAGGACGTTGGTTTCCAACCGATTTCTAATCAGCTTATGCCGCGTGATCTCTCGGTTCGCCGGAGCCTCACTGGTTAGCAGTTTTCGAACGTCGTGCGGTTGGACTACGAAGATGCTGTAAGTTTCCTCTCCAAATTCCAGTTGATGATGAACGTAGAGGGGCTCCCAGTCTGCCCAATCGATGGCAAACCCAGGCAGCGAAAACACTAGGAGGACGAGAGACAAAAACTTCATTAACGCATTGTGTTATATGAAGTTACGGATGGCACCATATAACTAATGGCTACTATTTCGATGATTTTCCGTACCTCTGTTTGACTAAGGGAACCTCTTCGAAGACCTTCCCGTCGAGCCTTGAACGCAGCCATTCTAAATGTTCTGCATGTCCCCAGGTGAGCGGGCAGGCAGAGCCGTTCTGCATTCCTGACAGCGGACCGTCATCCCACACCTGCTCAGCAAAGAGACCCTGCGGATTGGCGAAGGCTTCGAACTCTGCGGTTTCCTTCTCAAAGCCATCCCCGGCATTGCCTCGTAGCGCTAGTTCAAAATGCAATCGCTCTCCCGTTAGCAAAGGCCAGATTCTCCCCCGTCGCTCTTCCCCATAGCCATCAAAACGGTAACGGTGCCAGCCCGGCCCTTTTGGGGTGTCCGTCTTTAGGATCGCATCGATTACCCCAAGAGTGCCTAATATTTGGGGATGCTTGGGCGAGCGGACCCCCAGACGAACCAACGCCAAGAAGCTTGGATCGACCACTTCAGTCTCGCGCCGAAAAGCCTCTTCACCTGAAAAATTGGCAAGTTTGATCCAGCCGTCACGATTGGGGTCCCAAAGGGCATCCCAAATAAAATTTCCGGTGGCTTTATCGATCTCAGATCCAGCCATGCGAAGGTAATATTTTCCGTTTCCGAAAGGAGCCGTCAGTCTCCCCTTGGTGGTGAAGGTCCAATCATCAACATTGTCCCCACGCTTGGTGGCCCAACTGTCGGCGGCATTCTGCCAAGTCGAAGCGAGATCGGTTTTCCCCATCGCCGACGCCAATTCCGAAGCCACCAGCAGGGCGCTGATCACGTACGCCGTAGAATTTGGAGAGACCCCATAAGTTTCTTCCCATCTCTCGGTCTGGGTCCAAGGCCCCATTCCGTGAAGAAATTGAGCGCCGCGCTCCACCAGTTGCCACGCCTCACTGGCGTTGATCACTTGGCGCTTCCAGAGGTTGTATGCCAAAATAACGGGCATGGCCGTTTCATCGGCTTGATAACCACCATAGACGGTACGCCCATCCGCCCAAAAATTTTGCGGAAAACTACCGTCTTTAGCTCGGCGCCTGGGACCAAATTCCCACATTCCCGAGTCTTGCCTAAACTGAATCTGAAGCAGGCGATAGAAAACTGCCTTTGCCGTGGCGGTGTCCCCCGCAGCCAGCAGTCCCATCGCCGTATGATAGAGATCGCGCGGCCAAACGACGTGATACGACGGATTTCTCCAGGGGCCGGTGGATCCAGGGTGTTCAAAACTCTTTTCCCCCCACGGGTTGGAAAGGGAGGCGACAATAGATCCCGCATAAGTCTTGTCCTCAGACACTTTGATCACAAGTGCAGAGGCCCCCGCCAAATCCCTACGGCGCGCACTATCGCTGTCCTTCAGAGGAAGTGAGAGGGATTGTAAATAACCTTGCCATTGAGAAAGGTATTTCTCCCGCGATTTTTCCACATCAAGTGAGGCTACACTTTGGTAGCGCTCACTCACCTCTTGCTTGGAACTCCCCATGACAAGAAAAAGAGAGAATTCCTGGATGGACGGCACGCTCGGCATTTCGATTTCCGCGGTGATGGCGACATTGCCTGTCGGAGCTTCTTCGAAGTTCCAGGTCATGGCTCGATGCTGAGAGAGGTCTGTGTAGCCATCGCTATTTCCCACATACCCAACGGAGATTTGTTTAAACGGCATAGTAGAACGTAAGGCCTGCCAGTCGGAGCCTTCTCCTGCTATTGGCGGCGCTGCGGTAGCCGAATCGCCAAAGAGAGAATTATTAGCTGCTGGCTTATGAACCAGATAAAAATGAAGGCCTTCGGTAAAATTTCGGATGCGTACCTTTTGAATTATGGTGTTGGAATCAGGATCGGCCCAAATCTCTTTTTCAATCGTAAAACGCCCGTTGGGTTCTCGATTAACGATTGTATAAAAAGGGGCACCTGGTAGCCGACGGACCTCATGATTGGTGTGATACTGTTCTTCCCAAAATAAAGTTTTTCCATCAGTAACAACGAACTGAGTGTCGCGCGTCTGAGCAAGGTCGACTCGAGGGTAAAAAACCTCGGTGAGAACTCCGCGGGCAATCGTAAACCATATTTTTGAAATCGGAGCCGTGCTCGAATCGTTGGAGTAATTCCCAATGCTATCGTAACTTTCGTACGCCGTTCCCACACCCTGTTTTTCTGAAGTGGCCCAAGGGAAAGCGATACCAGGGGCTCCCGGAGCGATCCCACCCGCAGCTGCCCAATTAGCGCACAGCGCTGTTAAAAACAGGAATATAAGTCGCAAAACGGCTACCCCTTTTTTTGATTCTCATGATGGGTAAAAATTGAGCGTAAAGCGCGCAGGAAGTGCAAATTTAACTCACACAGACGAGCGAAGACAAGTCCCTCTTCGACCCTTAATCCAGGTAGTGGTGTAATTATTGCTCTTCTACAACCATCACTTCATAAGGACGAAGGTGCCCAACAACTAGCGAGTGTGGCTTTCCATGCGATTCGGAAAATGCCTGTTTGGACAATGACTGTGGCGCGAAC
>JAYVQZ010000251.1:0-7645 GCA_043776735.1 Deltaproteobacteria bacterium
GTTTGACGCACATCCAATCTGGCGCCTAACGCCACCACAAGATCAGCCCGGTGCACTGCCGTATTAGCGTATTGGGTTCCAGTATGCCCAAGAAAACGTAAAGAGAGTTCGTCATCACTCGGCATGGCCCCAAGTCCTAATAGGCTCATGACAACTGGTATCTGAAAGGTGCGCGCAAGTTCGCGAAGTTCTTTAACGGCCAAATCCGAGACAACTCCTTGTCCTGCCAACAAAATAGGACGCTTAGACCGTACTAGCCATTGAGCCAACATTTCGATTTTTGTATCATTATCTTGAAGCTCTCTCTGACTTATTGGAGATGAGCAAAGTTCAGTAACCACCTCTTGCCTCTGAACGTCCATGGGAAGGTCCACAACTACAGGACCAGGCCGCCCCTCTTGGCATAACCGAAATGCATTTTCAAAAACCGAACGCAACCCCTCGGGAGAATCCGCAAGGATCGCCGCTTTTGTGATCGGACGCATTATCGCGATAGTATCGGTTTCCTGAAATCCTCTTTGTCGAACCGGACGTTCCTTTCGCATGTCCGAGCGTCCCACCTGTCCAGTGACGAAAACTACTGGAACGGAGTCAAAATAGGCGTCGGCAACACAGCTAACAACGTTGGTAACTCCGGGGCCACTGGTTACCATGACGACTTGAGGTTTTTTGGTTAAACGAGCGTGCGCTAAGGCTGCATAGCCAGCACCCTGTTCGTGTCGAGCACAGAAATATCTGATTCCTCGGGCTATAGCGGCATTTAATGTAGGAGCAATGGTGCCACCGGGAAAAAGGTAAATTCGCTCTATTTCGTTTTCAATAAAAACATCTGCAATGATTTCAGCTCCGGTCATTTTTTTCCCCGCTAAGAAAGCCAATATTAGAGTATTCCCCAACAACGTTTTTCAACTAATAGCGGTATGGCTACTGTCTGCGAACCAATTCATAGTCAGAGAAAGCCCTTACTAAATAGACTAACACTTTGTGCATACGAGGACGGTATTGGTGCCAATAGGGTCGTCATTAAATGTAATTCTGCCCTGTTTAATCCCGATGGTGTGATCTACCTGAAAAAACTCGCTGCAGAGTTGAACTAAATCCGTCAGCGAATACTCTCGAAGGTGCGCAAATGTAAGTGGGATATGCCCTTGCGAATTCTGGGGTGTGCTGAGGATTAACTTTCCACCTGATTTTAACACCCGATGCAATTCGGCCAAACACGCGCGATCGTCAACGTGCTCTATAGTTTCCATGAAAGTAATCGCGTCAAAGTGGGCATCGGGAAAGTTCAGCTGAATCACGTTACCAACGGTAAATTCGCAGTTTTTGTAACCCACAGAAAGTTTCACCGCAAGGGCGATAACGTCCGAGTCGTAATCCACTCCTTGAACGCGCTGAACTTTGCGCGAGATTATTCTGGCTCCGAACCCGTCACCGCAGGCTACATCCAATACATTCATATCACTATTCAAATGAAGAAGAGCCAACTCGTAATGGAAGGTAATCTGGTCGCCGTGGGCGATGCTGCGCCCAGTCACTTCAATACGCCCATCGGAGTGAAAAGAACGGGCGATTTCACGGCAACGACTTAATTCTTTATCGCTATACTTTGGCGGGCTCGGCAGATACGAACAACGAAACTCATTAGAATTCCTAAACATAAAGAACTTAGGATGAACCTCATAGATTGCTGCAAAGGAGGAACTTAATAAGGAGCTAAGCTTTCTAAGAGCACCCACACGATAGATATCGCTAGTGAACTGCACTGGAAAATCATCCGGGAATTTTACACAGTCCAGTTGCCTTTCTGCGGAAAATGCTGCCATTTCAGCGGACTTTTCCAAATCAACAAAAAGATGAAAGCCATCAATCCGGCAAATATAGTCGCTTTCTTTAAGGTCATCGCTGACACTAATCAACCTAGAGAGTGGGCTTGCATCATGGCTATAATGGACTCGAACATTCTGCTTCCCAAACCCCAACGCTACTTCATCTATGCGCCCCCCTTTATCAAACTGAGGTGCCGCAATAAAAACGATACCGTTAGCGTAAGCGATTACTCGTTTTATCGTATGGGCAAGGACTGTTTCCCCGTCCAAAAGGTTCATGCAAATGTCTTGCGCGCCAGTCCAAGAACGAGAGCTGGCTTGAATGACATATCGAATTGTGTTTCCAGACATATTCCGACCTGTTTTTTTAGTGTTCTGAATTTTGTTCTTCAATGAATAATTCTACCAGGCCCTAAACCAGGAGGGTACCCAAGACAATTTTGTTCTTTAAACCTAATATGCCTAACCCTAACTCCTGAGTTATTTCTGGTTTAGATTAGAAGAACGGAAAGTTAACTTTTTTATCAGCTTCGCGGAAATGCTTTGATCGATTCCCATTCAATGAAACCGGGATTGAATTGCCATCTGCATTCCTCCTTTCATATCTATTGATGACTGACAATTTCCGTCACTCTGCCCAGCCACTGATCGGCTGCCGACCGGGCTCCTTCGCCTAACCCCTTGATCTCTGCTTGTTTTCAATTTGGCTAACCCCTTGCACATGGCGTTACTAGGGTGAATACGCGCTTTGGAACCGGCATAGGGTTCTTAGGCCTGGTAGCTGCAGAGGCATACATGAATTTTATGAAAAGAATTTTGATGAGTGGGTTGGTTTTGATGGTGGCAAGTCTTGCGCTTACCCGTTGTGCCAACAAAGAGTCGATTATTTCCCAAGCGATAACCAAAGACTTTCCCCAGGATTTGAACTCTCCCTATGTGGATATCCTGTGGATGATTAATGATCGCTCCCCAATGCATGACGCGCTTCCTAAACTTCTACCAGAAGCCACAGCCTTCTTTAAACGCCTTGATGCTACCGCACAGAGCTACCGAATGGCCTTTGCCAGCGCCGATATGGAAATTCATCCTGCAGAACTTCGCCCTACCGATGCCCCTGCTACTCTTAATAAGGAATCGAAAGCCAACAATACGGTAGAAGATCGCGCCAATTACTTTAGTTCGATTTTGGCCCGTTACATCAATCTTTCTACAGGCCCTACAGAGATGGGACTGGCTAGCGTAAAAGCAATTCTAGAAACCAAGTTTATCCCTCGTCCCAACGTTCCCCTGGTCCTTATCTACGTCTCTGATTCTTTTGACGCGTCCACGGGATTTACAGGCCCAGATGCGGTCACTTATTACGAAAATGCTCTACTAGCCCTTAAGGGTGGGGACCGTAAGTTAATTCGGGTTTACGCCATCAACTACAAGCCCCTGGCCGGTGAGGTCCGCAGCACAGACAATCGTTGCGCCACCTACTACCATGCCGACGCTGATGAAAAGCCAGCAGCTAATGAGCGCTACTTTAAACTAGCTAAGAGATTTGCGGTGGATTTGCCCAATCCTGATGCGGTGACGGGAACGCTGTGCAAGCCTTTTGGAGCGCAGATCGACATTACTGGCCTTAAGGCAAAGCAAGCCCCTAATCGCTTTAAGCTTGATAGCAATCCACAGGTCAACACGTTAAAGGTTTCTGTGTTTGTTAAGGATTCGAACGACACGTACGACATTAAATGGACTTACGACGCCACGACCAATGAGATCGTCTTTGACACCGCTCCGCCTGAGGGGACGAACATTCGCGTCTCCTATTTCCCAGGATAAGGGTCCCGTAATTCGCCGTTTAACACTGTTCTGAGGATAGCTTTTGTAGCAGGAAGCGAAGCGCGGATTCCCAGCTCTTGAGCTTAACGATAAGTTCGTCTTCTATGCAGTCCGCAATGGAATCCAATTCCTTTGCTTCTCGCAGCTGGCAAATTTCTCTAATTACATTTAAAGATTCATTCTTTCGAGTAAGAACACAAGACACACCTACTAGTACAGAAGCAGGGATCTCTTGCGGCGTCACCGTGTTCAACGGGTACTGCGCAAAAATCTGGCTGAGTGTTTCCAGGCAATGGCGAAGCAAATTATCGCCCTCCTGAAAATATCCGTCGCGCAAAAATTGAGCTACCCGAAGAAAACTTTGGGGCAACCGTTCCATGCGCGAAAGCGAAAACTCCAACTGCGTCACTTTGGTCCACGGATCGTGGCACGCCGTAGAGGTAGTTGCCCCGGAAATCGCCTTGGAAGTAGTCAAGCCAAAATCAGACTGAGAATCCCCGTCAATTTCAAACATGATTTCCCCCAGTGAAGGTTTCATTCAGATAAAACTCGCTCGCCGAAAAATCAGAGATCGCGGAATCGACTTCAGTAGCCTCAAGGCGCAGCATGCCACGACGCCAGTAAGCTTTTGCCAACAACTTACAAACCGCTCGCTCTTCCTGGTCGTTGAAGAAGGGACCAAAGTCGTGCAACTCACCGGTGCTCAACGATTCCCACATTTTATGAAAACAATGAGGAGCGGACTCGTCGTCAAGGGGTTGGGCGGCTGAGTACAAGAGGTTAAAAAGCGGGGCATTGCCTACTAGGTAACGTTCGTACGGAGGAACCGACTTAAGGTGGTCGTTCATCTGCTCCGTATCCCCTAGCACCAGATAAAGGCGAGCCAGCATGAAGGCTGTCTGGGGACGTCTGGTTTGAAGATAGTGCGACTCCAGATTGGCGCGGGCCTGTCCAAAATTTCCCAGCCGGAACTCACAAAGGCCCAGAAGCCACTGAAATCTCGCCTCATAGGGTTCCATCTTTCGCAAAATCCGGAGCAGAACACGGGCAAGTGCAATCTCATCGCCGTCCATCAGTGATTTTGCGTAAGTAAGAACTTTTCTTTGAAGGGGGCGGGTAAGGAGGGTGCCTCGTCCCAGGCTCGTCATGACCTGAGACGCAATGATTTCATTGGGGGTAGTCATGGCAGAAAGAAACGAAGAGCAAGGCTCGTGCCATCCCCTATTTTTTTTTCTTAACCAAAACTAGGGGGAAAGTTTTCTTAGGATCGTCAAGAATCCGTCAGCGACGTCACATCGCTGACGGATTTAACGAGAATATAGATTAATTTTGATTTTCTAATTTGGGCGGTGCTTCAATTTCTAATGGTAGGTTTGGGCTCGTGTTGGTGAGTTCCAAAATGCGTTCTGATTTAAGTTCGTCGATCTTTCCGATGAGTTCGAGATCGAGGTTTACGGTACGGCGAACTAGCCATTCCCGTTTCTTAAAAAGCTCTTTCACACGTGATTGGTAGAAGGAAACCTCTTCTGCAGTGAGCTGCAGGGAAGAAAATTTCTCTGCGATTTTTGATTCAAAGGAGTGAATCATATCAAGCACCTGCTCTCTGTCTTCGGTAAACTGATTTACCTGACTCCACAGGTTTCGCTTAGTTTTAGAAAGGAAGTCTTCGGTCATTGCCAGCAGCTTTTCGAAAAACTGATTTTTCAACTCCAAATAATAAAGAACCTCGTCCATGGGGAGACTCCTCTTGTCTTGCTAGTATTTTGGGAAATGGGAAAAAAAGGTGAGATTTATTGCTACCTACTTTTGATTATAGAGTAGTCCTAAAAAGCTATCCACCCCCGGTTGGGGGAGCCAGAGATAATTTCCCAGGTTGACGCAAACATCAATTAAGAGAAAGAAGGGTGACATGGAACGGTGGCACCGCAGCGTACTTCTTGAAGAGACGATACAGATGTTAGGGGAAATCTCCGGACGCTGCTTTGCCGATCTCACTTTTGGCGAGGGGGGCCATACCGAGGAACTACTCAAACGCGGCGCGCGAACGGTTTTGGGCGTAGATCGAGATAGTGAAGCCATTGCCCGATACCTCAAAGACGGCGCTTTTAGGAACGACCCAAGGCTCAAATTGCTCCATGGCAGCCTCTCGGCTTTCCCGGAATTGGAGATCGAGGCGCCACTCGATGGAATCTTGATGGATTTGGGCGTGAGCACCCGGCAACTACTCGAACAAGAACGAGGCTTTTCGTTTTCACATCCCGGCCCCCTCGATATGCGGATGAACCGCCAGGACGGTCAAACACTGCTAGAAAAGCTAGCCACCGTGGAACCAGAAGAACTTGCCGATATTATTTTTGAAAATACTGAATTGCATACCTCCCGCAAAGTGGCTCGCCAGATCCTTTATGCCTTCAAAAAAGGGGAGCTCAACACAACAGCAGACTTGGCCAAACTCTTTGCCTTTCCTCGGCCTCGCCCTGGAGATAAAAACCCAGCCACCGTCATTTTTTTGGCGCTAAGAATGTGGGTGAATCAAGAAAGGTCTGAGGTCAAAGACACGATCCCTAAGCTAATTCCGCTACTTAAAATAGGAGGACGACTAGCCGTGATCACCTTTCACTCGTCGGAAGACCGTTGGGTGAAACAGCTTTTCCATTTAATGGCTGGAGATTGCATCTGCGCTAGCAATCCCTGCCACTGTCCCCGAAAGCAATTGGTAAAATCGCTAACTCGCAAACCCATCGCCCCGTCCGAAAAAGAACTTTCAGAAAACGCGCGCTCACGAAGCGCTCTATTAAGAGGGGTTACCCGTGTTGAGTAGTCACAAATAGTGATAGAATACTCATTAGGGTGTCGCCCCTAGGCCGACAGCCTTCTCCATTGCTCATTCCTTAAAATACGTCACTCAAAAGTCATATGTGGAATCGCTTAGAAAATATTCTAGGGGTCGTCGTGATATTTATGTCGACCTATCTCTTAATCTCGGTGCGAACCAATACTGTAAATTCCACCTATGAATACGTAAAGATCGAGAAGCAGCTAAAAATTGAGGAACAGAGCCTGCAGAATCTGCGCGTCGAATGGCTAAAGCTTACATCGCCAAAACACCTTCAGGCACTGGCTAAGCGTCTGGGGCTTCAACCACCAAACTTCAACCAAGTCATACGTTATGATCCTAATGAAACCACGGTCCACGCCGCCCGAGTTAACTAAACAAGTCTCTCCAATTTCAGCGACACTTCCGTCGCCGGGACGGGCTCGCTTTCTTTTCTTCTGCCTGCTTCTGTTTTTCTGTGCAATTGGCGTGCGCCTGTTTCGGCTACAGGTAATCGGCGATGAAGATTTGGAAGCGCTGGCGCAAAAACAGTTTCAGCGTGTCGGGAAAACAGCACCGTATCGGGCCCCCCTTCTTGATCGTAACGGCGAAGAGCTTGCCGTAAGTATCAGCTCCAGTTCGGTCTACGCCAGGCCTCGCCTAATCCGCAACCGAAGGAAAGCGGCCCAAGCACTGGTTAAAGTGTTGGGGGGGACTCAAGAAAAGTGGATTCACCGACTTGACCCCAGCAAAGCATTTGTTTGGATACAACGCCAAGTCGAACCCGAAATTGCCCAAAAGATCTCCCATTTAAATATTGCGGGTCTGTTTATCGAGTCAGAGAACAAAAGGGTATATCCCAATGGAAAATTAGCCTCCAACCTAATCGGTTACACGGACATAGACGGAAATGGCATTACTGGGCTCGAATTAGGACTCAACAGCTCGTTGGTAGAAAAAAGTCTCCGCTACTCCATGGTTCCTGACGGGAAAGGAAATCCCTCTTACATCGAACGGCCAAAAGAGAGGATTCCCAGCACGAGCCCATCGGTTCGCCTAACCATCGAGCGCCATTTGCAACACGTGGTTGAAGAAGAGCTCGAACAGACACTTAAAGAGACTCAAGCCAAATACGTTTCCGCCATTATTCTGGATCCAAAAAACGGTGAGATTTTGG
>JAYVQZ010000252.1:0-7645 GCA_043776735.1 Deltaproteobacteria bacterium
CCGCTGGAATTGACGGCGACCAATGCGAAAGGCCTGTCCAGTCCATAACCTTAAGAGCCTGGCGCTTTAGTGTCGAGTTCAACGGAACCATCTTCATCCAATACCCCAGTGGGTAACTATTTTTGAATCGGCCCACTTCCACTGATTTGAAACCACTAACTTCAAGCGTCTTTCGTAAGGTCTGCTGGTTGAAGAGATAGATGTGTTCAATATCGATGATGGGCGATTTTTCACCCAATAATTTAGCCTGAAGAGCCTGTACGTCGTGGGTAACAAAATAGACCATGCCCCCGGGCTTAAGTACTTTTTTGCAATCCTCAATAAACGCTCGTGGGTCAGAGATGTGATCGAGAGTATGAAAAGAGCAGACCAGGTCAAAATTCTCGGTCGGGAATGAGATGCGCCCCTTAAAAAAAGAGGAATGAATAGAATCCCGCACCGATTCATTGGCGCTCGCTTTTGCCTCGAGGCTCGGCTCGCATCCGGCCACGCGTTTGAAACCGCGCGATTGAAGCTCCTCAAGAAAAAAACCACTGCTACAGCCGATCTCAAGGGCCGACGGTCGATTCAGCCGATTGCAATGAGATTCAAGAGGCCGCCAATAATCTGCTCGCAGCGATTTGGTTACTTCACCAAAGGTAAACGAGCTTTCCCGATAAAGTGCGTAGAGATCCTCTTCGCCTAAAATAGAACGAGAAAAAACCAAGCCGCAATTTTCACACCGTACCATCCGATAGTGAAAATGCTCCGTCACTCTTCTTGCGCTAAAAACCTTAGGATCGAGATCGGAATCCGTAAAAGATTGGGGATAGAGGTCGCTGATTTTCTCTTTCTCTTCGCAGAGGAAGCACCGTTTCTCAATATACTTGCGGCTCATATAGGATTTTCCTTCAACCGAGGGATACCGACGGAATATTTGCGCGAAATCACAAATTCATCCATCGCTTCAGACTCGACCAGTTGAATCGCCCCGGAACGAATGGCACGCCGAATAAATTTCGGACGGCGCTTTGTCTCTTCAAACACTTTTGAGACGTATTCGCCCAATATAGATATGGCCAAGATATTTCCACCGCCAAAAAGGAACGTGAGCATTATAATTGTGGTGATTCCATGCGGAAGCTCGGGATGATAGATGCGATAAAGAAGCTGCCCAAAGAGACCAAGTACCGCCACTGCAGTGAGAAATGCTCCGGTATACAGAAGAGCTTCTAAAGGGATGAAGCTGAAATTAAAAATCGCCTTTCGTGCCCACCAGATATTTTTCCGCCAGTTGTTTGTGCTTTTGCCAAACATCCGTTCCGGTCGAAAATAATCCACACCAGTCTGCTTGAATCCTACCCAGGCCCTAAGTCCACGTAAAAACTGGTCGGTCTCCGGAAACTGCTTTAACTGCTTCACTACTTTGCGATCGATGAGAGAAAAATCACCGGCGTCCACAGGAATCGGGATATAAGCCAATGAACGAAAAACGCGATAGAAAGCTTTATACAGAAAGGCAAGCAAAGGGGTTGTCTCGCGTCGAATCCGGCGGCCATAAACCACTTCAAACCCATTGCGCCATTCAACAAAAAATTCAGGAATGATCTCCGGCGGATCTTGCATGTCTCCATCCATCAGGATGACCGCATGGCCGGTGGAGATATCCATTCCACTTAAAAATGCGCTCTGGGAACCAAAGTTTCTAGAATGCTCAATAGCTACTACATGGGGATCGTGAGCGCAGATTTTAGTCAGCACCTGATCAGAGTTGTCTGGGCTGGAGTCGTTTACAAAAATAATCTCATAGTCGACTGCCATCTTACGAAACACATTAGTCAGTCTCTCGTGCATTACTGGTATCGCCAGCGCATCCCGGTAACAGGCAATAATGGCTGAAAGCCTTACAGGCCGCTCTTCGTCAACGCGCGCGATAATTTCGGGGGGACGACCCTGCTCTTTCATCCACTCCCCAGTGACGACTAGGCCACTTCTCAAATCAGTGCGTGCTTCCCAACCCATCACCTTCTTGGCTAGCTTGGGATTCCCAAACCACTCTTTAGTATCCCAAGATCGATCCGACATTGTCCCCCAAGTCGGAAGTTGTTCTAGGGAAAAGGCCTCTTTGGTAATGGCCACTAATTCACGCAACGTTGTTTTTTGCCCAGAGGCAATGTTGAGCGAAGCTCCAGGAGCCGCTTTGACTCCGCGACTTGCTGCCAAAATGGCGGCCGCTACGGCATCGTCGATGTAAACGAAATCTCGGGTGGTTTCCGGATTGGTCAATTTGGGCAACTTTCCTTCGAGAGCCGAGCTCAATAAACAAGGAATAAGCCGGTCAGATTCCTCCCTTCGTCCATAAACCGAATAGTACCGAAGATTGATTACTGGAAGCCCTCTTTGCTCGCCCAAAAACTTGATCAGCTGAGCCGCAGCCACTTTTGAGACGGCGTAGTGGCTATTGGGAGCCATCGCATCGTCTTCCTTAGGGGCGGCGCAATTGAGCCCGTACTCCGATGAGGAGCCAGCGTGAACTAGCGCGGCAAAGCCCTGGGGTTCCGCATTGGCTAAGACATTGGCCAACCCCAGTACGTTAGTCTGATAAATTTTCAACGGGTTGGATTGTCGCGCGTAGGCCCCATAAGCTGAAAAACAAAAATACGTCTGAAATCGGTGGTTCTGCAGCGCCTCTTGGACAGAATATTCCTTAGTGATGTCGCATTGGATCAGGTGCCCCTCAGGAATTCCTAACAGACGCCAAGGAACATAGTTCTGATGTGTGACTGCAAAAACGTCGCGCCGATACTCAAGAAGGCATCGAAAAAGATTGGCTCCCAAAAAGCCACCAGCGCCAAAAACGATGAGGGGACCGTGGAGGCCCCGTATTTCCTTTTCCAGGTCGATCACGGCAGTCTTTCTTTTTGCATGAGCCTATGATTACCTAAGTTGTTATAGTCTAGTCAAAGCTGTCGTATGGAGGAGCCTTGAAAAAGAAAGAGCTCATTATCGCCGCTAACACAGCGCAACCGTCTCGTATTGACTCGCAAAACAGCCTAGATGACGAAGTTTCTAACGCTAGCAATGAACTTGAAAACCGATGCCTGCGGATTAAGACCCGCTTTCTGAAAATGTACCGCGATGCCAACGCCGGCCACGTCGGCAGTTCGCTTTCTTGCGCCGAAATACTGACCTTTGTCCGATTAGCGTGGATGAAAAAGACGGATGAATGGATCCTGTCCAAAGGGCATGCCGCGGCCGCCCTCTACGCAACCCTGGCGGAAGCCGGGGAGATTGAGCCTGAGCTATTGGATACCTTTTATAAGAATGGCACTTTATTGTCGGCCCACCCCCCTCCAAACCGGCTGCCAGGCATTCGCTTTGCCACCGGAAGCCTTGGACATGGCCTCTCACTGGCGGCGGGCATGGCGTTGGGAAGGAAGTTAGCGCGCCAACCGGGGCGAATCTTCTGCATAACTTCGGATGGCGAATTGAACGAGGGCAGCACTTGGGAAGCGGCTCTTTTTGCGGCACACCATCAGCTCACTAATTTGATTTGGCTGGTGGACAGAAACGGCATTCAAGGCTTTGGCCGAACCGAAGAGACACTAGCTATCCATCCGCTAAAGGAAAAGTTAGCTTCCTTCGGTTTTGAAGTGGAGGAGGCCGATGGCCATCAATTCCCCTCACTAATCGGTGTCCAAAACCGATACGAATCTTCTGGTTCAAAAAAACCGCTCGTGATTATTTGCCACACGATAAAAGGAAAAGGGATGGGTGAGCACGAAGACACCATTGGATGCCATTATCTCGCGCTTAGCGACAAGCAGTACGAGGAAGTCCTGGAACAAATTCAGGACGACTCAATAAACGGAAACTAGAGGAGTTTGTCGTGCGTAAAGAATTTGTAAAAGCTATGGTCAATCTCGCGGGGTTCAATCCCAAACTCGTCTTTTTGACCGGCGATCTGGGATTCATGGCGATGGAGCCGCTTCAAGCCGCTTTGGGTGACCGTTTTATTAATGCGGGAATTGCGGAACAAAACATGGTCTCCGTAGCCGCTGGTCTTGCCTCCACAGGATGGGAGCCGTGGATTTACAGTATCGCGCCGTTTATCACACTCAGGCCGTACGAACAACTTCGCAACGACGTCTGCCTTCATCGTCTGCCGGTTCGCGTGGTGGGAAATGGCGGTGGTTTCGGTTATGGCATCATGGGTTCCACACATCACGCGCTGGAAGACATTGGCAGCATGCGGCTGTTGCCCGGCATGACCTCCTTTGTGCCGACCTATGGAACCGACGTCGAGCAAGCGGTCACGCTAATAAATCAAGAGACCGGGCCCAGTTATCTGCGATTAAATCTCGCTCTTAACCAAAAGGCCCCGCAGCCTTTCTCTGGTTGGCGCTGCCTAGCAGAAGGTTCTCAGGCGGTCGTTGTCACCACCGGTCCGGTGGTGAAAGGGTTGCTCGATTGCCTGGAAAAATTTCCGCAAAACACTTTCCAGATCTATTCTGTAGGAAAGTTCCCTTCCCCCCTACCCGATGACGTCATCGCTGCCATAGAAAAAACTGGAATTTTGATGACGCTGGAAGAGCACTTAGGGCCCGCAGGCCTAGGGGAATGCCTCTCAGGGCAGCTTTTGGGAAAACTATCCGGGCCCATTCACTATAGTTCCCTCAGCGCAATAGGCTATCCCTCTGGACGTTATGGTTCGCAAACATGGCATCTTGAAGAGTGTGGACTTGCCGGAGAGCCTTTGCTGGCTAATCTTCACAAACTGCTAGCGGCACCCCGTCCCACCAAGTCGTCCGTAAAGCCTCTCTAAAATAATTTTGGCCACACGGCTAATGTCTCAGCGACACCCGGATATCCATTTTCAAACCAAAGAAGCCAAGCCAGCATCATGATGGTGTGACCGACAAAAATAAAAAAATGGCTCCACATTTCGATGCGATCGGAATTACCGGCGAAATAACGAAACCAGTGCATCGCCTCATCAATCATACTGTAAAATACGGTGAGCGCAGTCATCACGATAGCTGGAATTCTCAAGCCAACGGGATAGGTGAAAGCCAAGCAAAGCAGAAGGCAGCTACTAACGCCTGCCACAATTGTGATGTGATGAACCAGTGCCTCACCCTGCTGAAGCGCCTTTTTATAAATGGTGCGATGTCCAATGGTATCGAAGGCAATGGCTAGAATAAAAATAAAGGTGCCTGCAGGGACGTTCCAAACATAGGAGGGATAGACCACCCCCCGCGAGGCGCCAATAGTCAAAAATCCTACGATGGAACCGAACAGACAAAGCATCATTCCGATCCACACAAAATACACGCGCCAGTCTAGTCCATCGAACTGGCCCATCCGCGAGGCATAGAGAACAAAATCCTGCCAATAATTTCGTTCCGATTGCGTTTGGCTCATGCGTGTCTCCAAATGTGACTGATCTCAATACGGCGCCACGGCAACCACATGCGAGACGGAAGGCTCATCAGCACACGAAAAGAGCCGCGTACAACTGCGCCAACTTTTTCCCAAGGGCTAACGATGGTTCGGGAGTCCCAAGCTTTGTCTCCACGGGCGATCACTTTGCGGCCAATTTGCGAATAGACTTCGGTAGCCACACTTACCGCCAATGCCGCTCGCCAAGGGAGAAATTCTAAACCGGATAGTCCCGACTGGTAATACTGGTCGGCTTCTTCAAGTAGCCGTTTGACGACTTGGCTCACAGGGCCCCGATAGCGGGGTTGCAAAATCTGCCCCTCGGGAACCATCGCCTCGTCCAACCACAGGAGAGGCAAATAGACCCGTCCCATTTCTGCATCCTCTTTGATGTCCCGGGCAATATTGGTCAACTGCATTGCAGTGCCTAAGTCGGCCGCATGCCTAAGCGCACGGGGATCGCTGACTCCCATCACGTGTGACATCATCAAGCCAACGGTTCCTGCTACCCGGTAACAGTAGACCCGCAGGTCCTCAATCGACCAGTAAGTTTCCCTGCGCACGTCCATGGCCATGCCTTCAATCAGCTCAAGGGCGTAGTGGCGGGGGATGCGATATTCTTTGGCGATGTGGCTTAGGGCGATAAACACCGGGTTGGATCCCGGTTCTCCATCAAACGCCTTCTCTGTTTCACGGCGAAGTTCTTTGACTCGTTCTTCCTGAATTCGTAGGTTATTGGCCCGGTCGATCTGGTCGTCGCAATACCGGCACCAGCCGTAGAGAAAAAAAGCGGCGTCTCTAGTTTCCGGCTCAAATAATTTTGCTGCCAAAGAGAAACTCTTAGAACCTACTTCGATCATCTTCTTACACTCTGCCAGCGCTGCACCAACGGTCGGAGAATAGGTGACCGTAGGGATAAGCGGCAGGGAGCCAGACACCGGTTGCGGTACTGCCAACCCTTTTCTCTCCTGTTGATAATCTTCCAGTATGAGGCCAACCGTCGCTTTAGCGGAATTAACCACGCCGGGAATTCCCGCTCCTGGATGGGTTCCGGCGCCTACAAAATAAAGTCCTTTTACGTCGGGATCCCTATTAGAAACACGGAAGTACGCACTTTGTGCCAAGATCGGTTCCAAAGAAAAGGCCGAGCCGAGGTGGGCATTAAGCTCAGTGGAAAAATCCTCTGGTGTAAAAATACGTTGCGTAACAATGTTTTCGCTAAGGTCAGGCAGGTACCGCTCTTCCAAATATTGCAATATGCGATCGCGGTACTTTGGTCCTTCTGTCTTCCAATCAATTTTCCCTTTTCCAAGATGAGGGACAGGGGAAAGAACGTAGAAGGCCTCTCCTCCTTCGGGCGCCATGCTAGGATCGGTGCGAGAAGGCGCGTGGAGATAGAGTGAAAAGTCTTCAGCCAGTATCCCGGTTTTAAAAATATCGTGCAATAGCGCTTTGTATCGTTTTCCAAAAATGACACTGTGATGAGCCATCTGCGGGTACTGCTTTTTGGTACCAAAATAGATAAGAAATAGCGACATGCTATAGCGAGCGTTGACGATTCGCTTCGCTCGAGGCTTAAGTTCGGCCGTTTTTGCCAAAAGATCGCGATAGGTGTGAGCCACATCCGCGTTGCTCACGACACAACCTGCCTTGAGAACATTTCCGCCTTTGAGCTTCACGCCCCGAATTAGACCGGATTCAATGACAATCTCTTCCACTTCACTGTCGTAGAGGACTTGACCTCCGCTATCCTCAAATACTCTTACCATGGCTCGGATCAAGGCGTTCGTCCCGCCTTTTGCAAAAAATACGCCCCATTTCCGCTCAAGATAATGAATCAGTGTGTAGATCGATGAGGTGGAAAACGGGTTCCCTCCCACCAGTAGTGAGTGAAAACTAAAAGCCTGCCTTAGGTGAGGATCTTTTAAGAACTTCGAAACCATTCCGTAGACGGTACGAAACGCCTGAAGTTTCAAGAGATCCGGAGCGACCTTTATCATTGAACTAAAATTTAAAAACGGAACATGGGCAAGATCCGTGTACCCCTTTTCAAATACCTGCTTTGAATATTCAAGAAAGCGAGGATAGTTTTCTGCATCCTTGGGATTTAATTTTGCAATCTGCGCCAGAGTCTGAGGCATGTCGTTGGTATAATCAAAGACGGTGCCGTCTTCCCAATAGAGCCGATAGAGCGGGGAAACAGGGAGAAATTCTATGTAATCTT
>JAYVQZ010000253.1:0-7626 GCA_043776735.1 Deltaproteobacteria bacterium
ATTTAGAAGTTCGGGGGTGAGTTTTTCCCCGACAATTCTTCGTAATTTTTCGGGATCAAGACCCGGCGGTGCTCCTTCAATCTCAAGAGTGTTCACTCGGGAAGGGGGGCCGAGATCGACAATGATTTTGTCGCCTTCCCGGTAGGTTTTGGACTGGTGGTACCCTCGAAGTTCCAAAAACGTCTTAAGATGAAACCAGGTTTGCGACTCAGTAACGTTCTTCCATGCTTCGATCTTGGAATTGGAACACATTAAAGCCCGCTCACTTTGGGTGAAATCAAGGCCAGGGCTTTCGGCAATTTCGACTCGATTACAAACTTCTTCCGGTTTTGCCTGCGCCGGAGAAACCCAAAGTAATGTTAAAGAGTTAACTAGCGCACAGAGAAAGGCACCGCCGAAGAGGGCCCGCTTAGAAGTCTGAAAACTACCGTGTGGCATTGGGGTCGCCTTTTATCATATTGCAAGGCGTTACGGGGAGGCGAAAAAAGGCAACAGTTAGTCTGGCCTTTGCGCGGGTGAAGAATGGCCTGCCCCACTAAAATCTTTCTGAGATCCCGGGGAGTTAGCCTAAAATAGGAGGAAGTCCCTTTAGCGCGATATCCCCTGTGGCAAAACATTGGAATTTCTCAGTTATGATTGAAACGGCCCAAAATAGGAACCGAGTCCCTTTTGTCTTAAAGGGGCTGGCAATCCTTTCGGTGGCTATCGTTTCCGCAGTCACTATTTTCCAGCTCGTGATTGCGCCTTGGATCGTACGATATGCCTTGGGCACTTTAATCACCAAGCCCTGCCACCATTGCACGCTTGAAATCCAGGCCATCCATATCAATCTTTTTGGGCCTACGGTGTCGTTACATGAAGTGAAATTCTCCGCGCGAGTTGGAGATGCCACGATGCTTTCCGCTCATATCCCCTACGTCGTCGCCGACATGTACCCCCTACCGCTACTGAAGAAAAAACTTCATCTTGGGCCCATCAAACTCATCAATCCGGCCGTTAGCGTGCTGGAACGGGAACAGCCACCCCCCGCGCCTTCGCCAAAGCCAGAAAAAAAGGGAGAAACTAGCCGTGTGACCACGGTGGAATTTGCCGGGGTGGATGTGGTGGACGGAGATTTTACGTACGTTCACGAAAAAGAGGCCGTCCCAGCCGCGGTGCGAGTTCACAAAATTGATCTCTCCCTGGATCGGTTAGGAAATACTGCTGAACTCATTGAGCAAAGAGCTCGTTGGAGCGCTACGGGGATTTTAGAGCACTCAGGGAAATTCACCCTTACCGTGGCTCCCGTATTATTTTCTGAAATGCCAAATGTGGATGTGGAGTTGAAAATTTCTGGGCTAGAGCTTTTCGATCTAAATGAATTTTTTATGCATGAAGACGGGATCGGTCTCAAAGGAACATTGCTCCACGGGGAATCCCATGTAGACGTTCGCAATCTTCAGGCCCACTCTGTGGCCACCGCGAAGTTTGAGAATTTAAAATTTGAGTTAAACCCCACCAAGAAGAGAAGTTTCATTGAGTCTTTCTTCACGGGACTAGTGGCCGGTGTAAAGATGGGCTCCCACAATCTCTACGATACGTTGGAAGAGAGGACTCAGACCATTGAAGCTAAGCGAAATCCGGAGGAATCCCTACTTGCCTTCATTTTACGAGCGATGAAGGAGGCCGCTCTGAAAATTCCGTCACGAGAGGGTAAACCGGCCTTCGATGCCCAGCATCCGGACTATTAGCTTTTTTATCGCCGTTGTTTCATCATATGATCTGCGGAAAAACTTCCAGGCCCAACGAGAGCAATCACGCTAAACCCTATGAGATAGATCAGGGACAACTCTCTTTGGCCCAACGGCGTCGATGAGAGCACCAAGAAATTAATGGTGAGAAAAGTGATGATGATAGGAATGCAGGCAATTCGTGTTGCCAGTCCTGCGGCAACGCAAAGGGCACAGAAAACTTCGGCAAAAGTCGCCAAACCCAAACTTACTTTGGTGCCCACGTGGAGAGGGTCGGGAAAACTATGAGCGACGGTACTAAAATGAATCAGTTTCCCCCAGCCGTGTCTGAAAAATAACATTCCGCCAAAACACAGTCTCAAAAGTAGCAGGCCTAAGTTGTTCTGCATGGAGCTCCCTAAAATAATTCGCGAGGTTTTCCGTCGTAACTATTGCTGGCATCTACTTTAGCGTCGGCCACCGAGACCTTCAAACGTTCGTACAGTTCGGGGTTTACCGCCCGGATCTCGTCCAGCCCTACGTTTTCAAGAAGGATCTCATTGCGGTCGCTCATCACCGTATAGAAAAGGTTGTCGCCATCCGTCTTCACAAGAATCACTTGATCCCGTTCTTTTATCCGAACCATGGAGTGCAGTTCCCTGAGCTTTTGAATTTTGGGAAGCTCCCGGGTCCCCTTGGACTGAGTGGCGAAGGCAGGTACAGCCACCAAAGACGAGAAAAAACCAAACAACCATTCACGGGTTTTCATAAAGCCTCCCAGGGACAATAAATAGATTATACCGTCGATAAAGGCGGGTGGCTCGGGGTGGTGCGTTGAGTCGAGGGAGGGGTGCTTACCGCGGCTGAGACTCCCGGACCTTTGGTCCGAGAGATCTGCTTTCATGATTTGTCGCAAGCCACGAAGTGGTGCGGCGGTAATCTCATTTGGGGAATAACTCAGGCAACCTAAGAGTCTCCTGCTACTTCACAACACTTTGCTTGAGCGCTTCCCAAAGGCGTTCCATGCGCATGCCTCTGGATCCTTTAATGGCAACTAGGTCGCCAGCAGCAATTTGCGGGACAGTTTCTGCGATGAGAGTCTCCATGTTTTCAAAATGGCGTGTGGGAATTTTAGTTTCTTGTTCGAGCTTTTGCGCCAAAGATTTCATTCGAGGTCCAAAAAGCACCACCTGAGTTGGTTTCACCTTTGCGATGTCGTGGCAAAGTCCGGCATGAAGTTCTAACTCATGTTCGCCTAATTCCAGCATGTCGCCCAAGAACAGCCATCGTCCGCCATTTCGCTTCACTCCAAGCTCTTCAAAAAGTTGCAAGCTGGCGCGCATGGAGGCAGGGCTCGCGTTGTAGTAGTCGGCCAGTACCAACAAATCATTGGGTAGCTTGTGCACTTCGCTTCTGCCTTTAGGGCCTCTAAAGGTAGCCAGGCCCGCCCGGATCTCTTCTGGAGTGAGTCCCAAACTTTGGGCAACGGCCGCCGACAGTGCAAGATTTTGGGCGTTATGTTTTCCCGGCAGTGGTGGGGTTAAGGCGAAAGGGCCGCCCTGACTGGTATAGAGTTTTAATCGAGTGCCGTCCCATTCCCCAGCAAGCCAGGATGCAGAGGGTGGTTTTTTTCCAGTTAAAGAGATCGTACGGGCGTGCTTCCACTTTTGGGTGGCGTAAAATTGGGCAATCCACGGATCGTCGAGGTTGAATATCGTTCTCCCCCCATTCGAGTCGACCCACGTCATACCAATCAACTCCTCGCGCGCGACGGTGGCCAGATCTTTGAGGTTTTCAAGATGCTCTTCGGCTATAGCGGTCACAACGATAGTTTCCGGCCGAACTATTTCTAAATGTTGGGCCATCGTACCGATGTCATCAATCCCAATCTCAATAACGGCGGCCTGGTGGCCTTCGCGAAGGTTAAGTAACGAAATGGGAATGCCCACAAAACCGTTGAGGCTACCTTCCGTGCTCAAGACCAGTGGCCATTTGCCCCGAAGGCAGCTTGCCAGTAGCTCTTTGGTTGTCGTTTTGCCCACGGCTCCGGCAACCGCTACGACAGGGACGGAAAATTTTAAGCGCCAGGCTTGGGCAAGTTTGCGAAATGCAGCCAACACGTCAGGAACTTCGGCAATGAAAATACCAGGGAGTTTTGGAGCCCTTCCTTTTTCACACAGGATGCCTTTTACCCCTCCATCCACGGCCGCCTGGAGAAATTCATGCCCATCGAACTTATCCCCTTTTATGGCAACAAAGAACTCAGTGGGACTCACCTTTCGGGAGTCAGTCGAAAATGCCGAGAACGTTTGCTCTGTGGCAGACTGAGTCAAATCCAGGGTTTGGGAAATCCAACGGGAGGAAAAGGGCAATTGTGAGGTGGGTGTAGGCACAGGTACAAAAGTACCTGGGGTTGGCTCAGATCTCAAATTTCAAATCGGAGGCCAATTCGAAACTCATCGTGACTTAGGTCCGGATTGCGTGCGCTTTTTACCGATTTAGACTTTAGGTATTCAAAAATAAAATAGGTGTCGTTCACTCCGAACTTTCTATCAAAGACGCGCGAGGTTTTCTTTTCCAAGATGAAAAGACAAAGCTCAAGACCGCCACCGAACAGCGACCCTTGATAACTTCCCCCATTACCACCCGATAGGTCATTTCTTTTCATAGGAACATAGCCAAAATCAACTCCAGCTCGGACAAAGGGGACTAGAATCTGATGTTCAATAAAATCAGCGCGCCAGGTGACTAAAGTTTCAAGGCTCACTATATTGACTGAGACCACCTGACCGACGGAGTTCACGGCCGAGGCAAGAGCGCTATATCCCGCCCCCAGCCCCACAGCGAACTTCCCCGCATCTTGAAAGAACATCCATTCAAAACCCAGACGGATTCCGTTTCCTGTTTTACCCACCGTCGTTCCGGCAGAATCGATGACCAATGAGGGATAGCGAGCGGGTGAAAAGTTGATGTCCAACCCAAAATGGCGGGGAGAGGCCCATGTGTATTGGTGGGTAGTCGTACTAGCAATTGGCGATGATTCTTCGGTCTCTTCTGCAGGTTTTCTAGGCGTTTGCTGCACCCTTCTTTTTATCGGTGAATTTTGTTCGCTAGAAGGCTCAGTTAGTGGAGTGTCGTATTTGGTCAGGTTCTCTATTGGCGCAGCCTCAGGTGTTTCCGAGGTTTCGGTGGGCGCCTCTGATTCAGCCTTTTTCATATAGGCTTCCTGCTTTGCCGATTCTAAGTCTTGTGCCGACTCTGCTGCCTTTGCCTCTTTCAATGCCTGAATCTCTTCGGCGGTGGGCTCGGCGGTGGAGGCTGCTTTTTCCGCGGCAGCGGCTTTAATGGCGGCATCCGCTTTGGCTGCGGCGGCTTCCGTAGTTTTTTCTGGCTTTGCCACTTCTGAAGGTGGCGGATCATCGAGCGAGACGCTCGTTACATTTTCGCTGCCAGGGTAGATATCCCCGTTGGCCGGTTTCTCAGATTCGGTAATGCCCGGCCCCTGTTGTGCGGGCTCGCGGGAATCGGGGGGGCTGCTAGTGCCGGGGAGTGCTTCGTCATCGGCTAACGGAGGCGGTGGTAGTTCCTGGGGGGCCTCGACTGCAGGAGAAGCCACTTTTTTTACTCTTTTTGGCTTCTTAGCCTCGGCAGAAAGGGAGAGGGCCAGCATCATGAGCACAACCAAAACGGTTCGCACGGGCTGGCATTTAGGCACTAAGGCTCCAAGGTTATTGGCGTGTCGCAGAGCACGCCATCTTTCACTTGTCCGGTTTCTGGATTTCGGTAGAGAACGTAAACGATGCGTCGGCTCTTATTCAGCCCGATTTCCGAAATCGGGCCATTAGGCCCCTCTTTGATTCCCGCCATCGGGGATCTCATGGCCGTGCCGTTATCGAAGGTGATATCCCCGCCAGCCACCTGAAAAACTCCCCCAGCGGTCTGAAGGTAGATTTCTGATTTGTGGGTGCTGCGGTTGAATTTAAGATGAACGTTCCCGCAACGGGCCGTCCAGGTCTCACCCCAACCTACCGAACTCAAAAACAGACCAAATACTAAAAGTTTCGAACCGACACCTGGCTGGATTTTCATTCCCCCTCCTCCACAAGACAGTTCTAACGCGCCACAAAAAAGGACGCAATGGAGATGGGGACGGTGACGAAGTTTCTAGGAGTTTTCCAGTCAGGGATCTAAAGAAGTTCTCTCTTAATAATAGGTGAGATTGCCCGGGAGTTCCATAACCCAATGCGGGGAAACTCGGATATTTGACAAGCGTTCTCCGGGGAATGCCCATCTCTCTAACATTCTTGCGGAAATGAGGCCCGCCTCCCTCCCAAAATGGGCGAAGGCGGGCAAGCGGGGGTCAGTTCGCCATGGTCTTAGAGTCAAAATAGACTCGGATAGCGCTTATTTTCCCTTGGTCCCATCGAATATGCTCGGCCATCGGAATTCTTATTTTTCCGTCAGCCGACTCACAATCGTAAAGCACGCAGGCCTCTTTTTCAGTAAGGAATTTCGCATGTATTTTCCCCTGCTTCATTGCCGGGCCTTTTGCACACATGCTGCGGATCATTTCGACGTACTCCTGGGGACTGTTTGCTCGCATTAGGGGGCCCTCAAAGTTGAACTTTTCCCCCAAAAGCGATTCCAGCGTCGCCAGATCGTTGTCCTTCCACGATTGGTAGTAACTATTTACGAGTTGATCGTGACTCATTTGAACTCCGTGAAAAGCTGGACATCGATCGCCTCAAGAGCGGGTCCGTTGGTAACTTCCTGAACGAGTTTTTTGATGTCTTTGTTGGTATCTGGGTGAAGATGTAGCAAGAAGTCTCCCACGGTCTTCCACTGAGAGTAGATGCTGTATTTGGTGGTGCTGTCTAGATGTTTGGCCGAAGCAAAGAGCGAAAAACCCGGTTCGGTTTGGCAACGGGCCTTCATCTCCGGCAGCAGCCTTTCAAAGGCATGCTGTTTCCCATTTTGAACGGTAACGGTGACAACAGCGGAAATGGGACCATTTTTGGCATCCATTCGGCTGAGCACTGTCGTGGCGTATTCAGGGTTTACTGCTTTGGCTGGAATTGCTCCGAGTATAAAACTCAGGACCATTACCGCTAATAGATTTTTTTTCATTTTTGCTCCTCTGGTTTGAAACCAGCACACGCTGGTCTCTTACCCACCCAATGCCCGTTGAATGACCAGCGTGCCAATCCTCGCGGATCACATTTAGAGATAGCCCATAAAAAACAAGCGCTTAGATTTGTTACATTGGCAATTGATGGTGCCCCTCACTTCGTGGTAGTTGACGCGACGTACCATGAAACAGGAACTGCGCCTTTTGTTATTGAGCTGGATGTTGCCGCTCGCCGTTTTGGCGAAGGAACCAGAGGCTATGGAAAACCATGGCCGGTGCTCGTGGCTTTTTTCTACGGCGGCAAACACGCTCAAGTGGGTGCTCGACCCCATTGCTTTGCAGGCGGCGAGGTTTAACCTTAGGTACCTTCGGAGTGGATCTTGGCCAGTTACCGAACGATCCCAACGGATCTGTAAGGAAGTGCAGAGCGAGTTCTCTCCGCCCTTGGAACCGTTCATGGTGCACTTTCCCTCGGAAACTCTTCTTTTAGGGTTTTGGCTAGTGTCTTACGAATCCTTCGCTTCACCCTATGCCAGTCGATCAGAAAAAGAGAATTGGGCCGTCGCCGTTTCCATAAAAAATAAGTGCGAATTTTGCGCGGTAGCGCACCAGCAGATGCTTCATGCCTCTCAAGGATGCGTTGCTGCCTCGGGATGTACGGAGGCTGTGGAAACCAAGCGATTGGTAGAGAAGGAAGCTATTACTCGTGTTTTTGAATACATAAATCGAATGATGCTCGTCTTTGCAAAAAGACCCAACGCCTTCATGCTTGGAACAAATTCAATTCCG